>JBBSAS010000178.1:0-4202 GCA_038252055.1 Candidatus Limnocylindrales bacterium | reverse complement strand
CGGGGCGTCCTGGGCATGGGCGCCGAGCTCGCCCGGATCGTCGCGGCCCCGCGGAGCGCGCTCGGCGGCGAGGCCCCGAAGCGGGCCGCCGCGGAGAAGGCGCCCCTGCCGGTCCGACCGTCCCGCGACGACCGACCTCCGTCCCGCGACGACCGCGGCCCCCGCGACGATCGACCACGGCGCGACGACCGCGGCCCCCGCGACGATCGACCACGGCGCGACGACCGAGGCCCTCGTGATGACCGGCCCCGCGACGACCGGCCCCGCGATGACCGGCCCCGCGACGACCGGCCCCGCGATGACCGGCCCCGCGACGACCGGCCCCGCCGGGACTCCCGCCCCCCCCGCGACGACCGTCCGCGTCCCGCAGGCCCGCACGAGGAGCGCGCCGAGACCGTCTCCACGGCCGAGGCCGAGCTCGTCCTCGCGGCGCGTTCCGTGACCCGCGAGCGCGAAGAGCTCCAGGCCGCCGAGGCGTCCGACGACGCGCTCGCCGCGGGCCAGTCGATCCTCGAGCAGCTGATGGGCCACATGGGCTTCTCCGCCACGGTCGCCGTCGAGCGCGGCGAGACGAACCGCCTCAACGTCGTCGGCTCGGACCAAGAAAGCCACGAGGAGCTCGGGGCGCTCATCGGCCGGAAGGGCGAGCGCCTCTCGGCGCTCCAGCACCTCGTGAACCTGATGCTCTCGCGCCAGATGGGTGAGTGGACCCGCGTCCTCGTCGACGTCGAGGGGTACCGCGGCCGCCGCGAGGCGCAGCTCCGGGAGATCGCCCTGCGGGCCGCCGACAAGGTCGCCGAGACCGGGAAGATGCTCCAGCTCGAGCCGATGCCGGCCCTCGAGCGGCGCTGGGTCCACCTCGCGCTGCGCGATCACCCGGCCGTCGGCACCCAGTCGATCGGCGAGGAGCCGAACCGCCGGATCGTCGTCATCCCCCGGGCGGGCTGACCGCTTCGGCGCCCCGCCACCCCGCGGCTGTCGCGCCCCCGGCCTGATGGCCCCCGGCGCCCATTGCTGGTAGATTCTCCGACCCGATGACGACCCTGACCGAGCCCACGAGCACCCGCCACTTCCCGTTCGGGAAGTTCGTGCTCGGCGTGCTCGCGGGCCTCGTCCTGGCCCTCGGCTTCGGGGCCGGTGCCCTCTTCGCCTACCAGGGTCAGTACGCCGACCGCATCTACCCCGGGGTGGAGGTGGACGGCGTCATCGTGACCGGCGAGACGCGCGAGGAGGCCACCGCTACGCTCCGGGCCGCGCTCACCGGCTACGGCGCGGGCCACGCCGCCATCGACGTGGACGGCACCGTGCTCGAGATCCCGTACGGCGACCTCGGCCGCCGCGCCGACGTGGAGACGCTCGTGGCCCTGGCCTGGTCGGTCGGCCGGGACGGCTCGGACCCGGTCGGCAGCGCCGCGCAGGGTGTCCGGAGCCTCCTCGATGGGACGCGGATCGACCCTCTCGTCGTTCTCGACCCCGATGCCGTCAGCCGGGTCGTGGCGAAGGCGGCCGCCAGCATCGACCGCCAGCCGGTGGACGGCACCGCGACCATCACGAAGGACGGCTTTGCCACGACACCGGCCGAGGCCGGGCGAAGCCTTCCCCGCGACGCGGTCGCCCGTGCCCTCCTCGGCCGCCTCGCCGACCCGGCGGCCCCGGAGATCCTGGAAATCGCCGTCGCGACGCTCCCCGTCGAGCCGGCCGTCTCCGATGCCGAGGTGAAGGACGCGGTGGCCGCCGCGAAGCGGATGGCCCGTGACATCGTCATCACCCGCGTCGACGAGAAGTGGAAGATCAAGGCCGCCACGGTCCGCACCTGGCTCGCCTTCGCGCCGACCGCCGACGGGGGCTACGGTCCGAGCGTCGCCGCCACGGCGCCGACGAAGGCGCTCAAGGCGCTGGCGAAGAAGATCGACCGAAAGGCGAAGGACGCGAGCTTCCTCGTCGGCCGGAGCAGCGGGGTCGTGGGCGTGGTGGCCGCGAAGAACGGTCGCGCACTCGATGTCCCGAAGACCGCGTCGCTCGTCGCCGCGGCGGTCAGCGAACGCGCTGCCGCCTCCGCGAGCGGGACTCCGCCGACGGTCAAGGCCACGATCGCGGTCGTGAAGCCGAAGTTGAGCACCGAGGAGGCGCGCAAGACCGCGCCCCTCATGAAGCGGCTCGCCTCCTGGACGACGTACTTCCACCGCTACGAGGCGAACGGCTTCGGGGCGAACATCTCGATCCCCACGGGCGACATCGACGGCTACGTCGTCCAGCCGGGCGCCGTCTTCGACTTCTGGAAGGCCGTCGGGCCCGTCACCTACGCGCGCGGCTACCGCGACGGTGGAGCGATCCTCAACGGCCGGACCGAGCCGACCGGGGCCCTCGCCGGCGGGATCTGCTCGACGTCGACGACCCTCTTCAACGCGGCCGCCCGGGCCGGCCTCGCGATCCTCGAGCGCGACAACCACTACTACTACATCGACCGCTACCCGACCGGCCTCGATGCGACGGTCTGGAAGACGGGCGGCTCGCAGCAGAGCATGCGCTTCCGCAACGACACGAAGTACCCGATCCTCATCCGCGGCTACACGGGCGTCGGGGCTGTTCGCTTCGAGATCTGGGGCCAGCCGACGGGGCGGACCGTCGCCTTCTCCGCGCCGACGATCCGCAACGTCGTGCGGGCGATCGACACGGTCCTGTACACCTCGAGTCTCAAGCCCGGCCAGAGCAAGCGCATCGAGTACCCGGTCAGCGGCATGCAGGTCTGGGTGACCCGGATCGTCCGAAACGCGAAGGGCGCGGTTATCCACCGCGACACCTGGTACTCGGACTACAAGCGGGTCAACGGCATCGTCCTCGTCGGCAGGAAGCCTGCGGCGCCGGCCCCGAAGCCCGCCCCCAAGCCGACCCCGGCGCCGTAGCCGGCCCCCACTCGCGCGCCGAGACCCGCCTCGTGGCCGGCCTCCCGCCCCGGCTCCGGCCTCCCCCGTAGGCGGCTCCGGCCTCCCCCCGGGGGGGCTCCGGCGCGGTGGCCGCCCCCCTCGCGCGCCGAGACCCACCACGAAGCCGGCCTCCGCCCCGGAACCTGGTCCCGCCCCGCCTCCGAAGCCCAGCGCGGGCGCGCCCTGCAGCAGTTCCAGTCCGGATACTGACCCCATCGTTAGCCGGCGGGGATCCGGCCCTTCATGGGCGGCATCGAGCAAGGACGTGGCCTGCCGGACCCCGTCGAACGCCTCGATTCGCGCCCGCCGGAGCACGAGCCGCGCTCTCGCAGGTGACCAGGGAACTCCCCGAAGGCCCGTTGGCCTGCGCCACGGCCCCGGAACCGCGTCCGTTAGCGATGGCAGCAGTATCGCGACAGCACAGGCGGGCCGGCGGGGCAGATGGTGGGCGACCAACGATCCGAAGTGGCGCGATTCCCCATTGACTCTCCGGCGCTGGAGGCCACGCTCCGTGCATCGGCGTCGTCAACCTACCGTCGGAACATCGGGTCCGCCTACCGTGCCTGCGCTCGTACCGTGTCCCAGGTGGGAGGACCGATGGATCGATGATGTGGCCGCTGCCGATCGAGCGGGACCGAACAAACGAGGAAACGAAATGGATCTCTTCTGGTTGGCGGTGTCAGTCGTCAACATCCTGATCGTGGCGGGGCTCGTTGTCGCGGCAGTTGGGATCATCGGACGTCTCCGCGAAGTGCCAAGCTGACTCGTGCTCAGGCCGCGCTTGAGAGCAGGATTGCACGCCTCGAAGGGCGAGACGAATGATCGAGTCGATCGAGCCGCTCGAGGAAAGGTCGTGGTAGGTGCATCGCCTGTCGGAGACCGTCACCGTGACCTGGGACCCCCAGAACGCCCACAGTGACCTCGTGGCGGCCCTCGCCGCGAACGGCACGGTCAGCACCAGCCTCCACCTCGACCCCTGGAGCGTCCCCCTCCGCCCAGTCCCCGCCGGCTCGCCAACGCTCGGCCTGCGCAAGCCGTCGGCAGCGATGTAGACACAACGTGGTGGTATTGTGCCTACATGGCTGACGTGGGGATCCGGGAGTTGAAGCAGCGTCTCTCCGCGTACCTGGACCGGGCGGAACGGGGAGAGGTCCTGCGTGTCACGGACCGAGGGCGGCCGAAGGCGGTGCTCGGTCCGGTGCCGGGTCGTGCTCGCATCGAGGACGGGATCCGTGCCGGCTGGATCACGCCGGGCACGGGTTCGTCGCTTGGTCCGGT
>JBBSAS010000177.1:0-4205 GCA_038252055.1 Candidatus Limnocylindrales bacterium | reverse complement strand
CTGATCTCCGAGAGCGGGGCTCCCGCTTCGACGAGCGCGGCCGCGACCAGGAGGGTCCGCGGCGTCGTGTTCGGGTGGGCGAACGTCGCGGTGTCCATGACGATCCCGGCCGCCAGGGCGGTCGCCAGCGCACCGCCGGCGTGGTCGAGGGGCACGCCGAGACGGATCGCGAGGAGCGCCACCATCTCGCAGGTCGCCGCCGAGTCCGGCTCGATCCAGGCGAGATTGCCGGCGCCGTCGTTGCTCGCGTGGTGGTCGATCGTCAGGAGCGGCGTCGCCGCGAAGAGGGCGGCGTTGCGCTCGCGGATCGGCCCGGCGCGCGAGAGGTCGCCACAGTCGCAGAGCACGACGAGGTCATAGGTGACGTCGGGCTCGGGGTCGGTCCGCACGTCCTCGGCGCCGGGCAGGAACCGGTAGAGGGCGGGCAGGCCGTCGCTCACGGCGACCGTTGCGCGGCCACCGCGGGCCTGGACGACCGCCGCGATCCCGAGGGCAGCTCCGAGGGCATCCGCATCGGGGCTCTCATGGCCCACGGCGAGGACGCTGCGGGCGCCGGCGAGGGCCTCGACGACCGCGTCGGGAATCGCCCGCGCGAGCGCGTCCAGATCGGCCAGGCCGGTCATCGCTCGTCCTTTCGACGGGCGTCCTTCGGCCGCTTCTTCCCGCCGGTGCGCGGCCGCGACGGACGAGATGGCCCCGGGCGGGAGCCGGGCGTCCGCGGTCGCCGCGACGACGAGCGCCCCCGCGCGCCCGCTGCCGCCTCTCCTCCTCCGGGCGGAGCGAGCGGTTCCGGCGGCTCGGCCGGCTCGGCCGGCTCGGCGTCCCCCTCGCGCCGGGTCCGTGGAACCGGCGTCGGAAGCGACTCGACGATCGGCGCGTCGGCGAGTGCCTCACCTTCGGCGTCGCGCCCCTGCTCGAGCTCCTCGAGGATCTGGAGGACGCGGGTCCCGCGCTCGGCCGAGTCGTCGAGGCTGACGTGGAGCGCCGGGATCCGCCGGAGACTCAGCCGCGTCCCGAGCTCGTGGCGGACGTACCCCATGGCCCGCTGGAGCGCCGCCAGCGCTTCGTCGCGCTCCTGCGGCGTTCCGATCACGCTGACCCGGACCCGAGCATGCCCGAGGTCCGGCGACGTCTCCACCTCGGTGACGGTGGCGAAGCCGATCCGCGGATCCTGGAGGTCCTTCGCCAGGATCCGGCCGATCTCCTGGCGGAGGAGCTCGTCGACGCGGTCGGTGCGCTGGCTCATGCTCGGGCTCAGCGTGACGCGATGCGGCTCACCGCCTGCTGGGTGAACGCCTCGATGACGTCGCCCTCAACGAGGTCGTGGAACCCGGCGAGGCCGATGCCGCACTCGTACCCCGTGGCAACCTCGCGGACGTCGTCCCGGAAGCGCCGGAGCGACTCGATCCGGTCGGTCGCGATGACGCGGCCGCCGCGATAGACCCGGGCGCCCGCGGTGCGGACGATCCGGCCGTCGGTGACCGACGAGCCCGCGATGACGGTGCTCTTGCCGACCCGGAAGATCTGGCGCACCTCCGCGCGCCCCTCGACCACCTCCCGGATCTCCGGCTCCAGCATCCCGTTCAGCGCCGCCTCGACGTCGTCGGTGAGCTTGTAGATGATGTCGTAGAGGCGGACATCGACCTTCTCGGCCTCGGCGGTTCGCCGGGCCTGCGGGTCAACCTTCGTGTTGAACCCGATCACGATCGCGTTCGACGCGGAGGCCAGGAGGATGTCGGTGTCGGTGATGTCGCCGGTCCCCTCGTGGAGGACGCTGATCCGGACCTCGTCGGACTGGATCTGGCCCAGGGAGTGAGTGATCGCGCCGAGCGATCCCGAGACGTCCGACTTGAGGATGATCCGGAGCTCCTTGGCCTGGCCCTCCTTGAACTGCTCGAAGAGGTCCTCGAGGGTGGCCTTCTGGCTCGTCCCGGTGGCCGCCGTCGCGGCCGCCCGCACGCCCTCCACGAGGCTCCTGGCAGTCTTTTCGTCCGGGACAACCCGGAGCGTGTCGCCGGCCTCCGGCACGTCGTCGAGGCCGAGGATCACGACGGCCGACGACGGCCCGGCCTTCTGGGTCCGCTTCCCCGCAGCCGTCTCGAGGGCCCGGATCTTGCCGTACGTGCCGCCCACGACGACGACGTCACCGATCCGCAGCGTGCCGGTTTGGATGACCACCGTGGCGACCGGGCCGCGACCGCGATCCATCTCCGCCTCGATGATCGTGCCGACCGCCGGGCGCTTCGGGTTCGCCGTGAGCTCCGCAACGTCGGCCACGAGGAGGACCATGTCGAGCAGGTCCTCGAGACCCGTGCGCGCCTTCGCGGAGACCGGCACGAGGGGCACGTCGCCCCCGTACTCCTCGATGACGACGTTCGCCTCGGCGAGCCCGGTCTTCACGCGGTCGGGGTTCGCATCGGCCTTGTCGATCTTGTTGAGGGCGATGATGATCGGCACTTTCGCCGCCCGGGCATGGCTGATCGCCTCGAGCGTCTGGGGCATGACCCCGTCGTCGGCGGCCACGACGATCACCGCGATGTCGGTGACCCGCGCACCGCGCGCGCGCATCGCCGTGAACGCCTCGTGGCCGGGCGTGTCGAGGAAGACGACCTTCTTGCCGTCCTTCGTCACCTCGGAGGCGCCGATGTGCTGGGTGATCCCGCCGCGCTCGCCCGAGGCAACCGTCGTGCTCCGGATCGCATCGAGGAGGCTCGTCTTGCCGTGGTCCACGTGGCCCATGACGGTGACGATCGGGGGGCGCGGCACGAGCTCCGCCGGATCGTCCTCGCCGAGGAGCGTCGGATCCTTGGTCGCCGGAGCGGCGACCTCGGCCCCTTCCTCGGCCGCCTCCGGGGTCGGCGCCTCGGGTTCCGCGACCTCGTAGCCGAGCTCGGTGGCGACGAGCGAGGCGGTGTCGCGGTCGACGAGCTGGTTGATCGTCGCGAAGATGCCGCTCTTGATGAGCTCGCGGATCACGTCCGCGGGGTTCACGTCAAGGACCTCCGCGAGCTCCTTGACGGTGATCGTCGGCGGTAGCGAGACCGCGCTGCGATCGTGCGGATCGACGACTGCGGTCGGGGTGAATCCACCCTCCCGCCGCTGTGGCTTGCGGGGACCGCGACGTCCGCGGGTCCCGCTCCTGCTCCTGGCCATCAGGACCCTCCTTCGTGGTCGGCATGGGGTTCTTCGGTATCGGCTCCCGGCGCCGGCGCCGGCCCGAACAGGGCCACCGGGATGGGGACCTCGAGGGCCCGGCGAAGGGCGGCCCGGGTCGCCTCCCCGGGACGGCACGCGGGATCGTGGCAGACGTAGGCGCCACGGCCGGGGGCCTTGCCCGTGGGATCGACGGCGACATCACCGGCCGGCGTTCGGACGACCCGCAGCAGCTCGCGCTTCGGGCGAGCCGTGCGGCAGGCGACACAGGTCCGGGTCGGATGCCGCCGGGGCGGCATTCCGGCCGCCGCTTCGGGGGCTACGACGACACCTCCCCGGCCGACATCGCGCCGGCTGCTGGCTCCGTCACCGCGATCGCGTCGGTGGCCGGCTGGAGGGGAGCGGGAGCGGGAGCGGCGTCGGTCTCAACGGACGCCGCCGGGGGCTCGGGCTCCGGCACATCGCTCCGGATGTTGATCCGCCAGCCGGTGAGCCGGGCGGCGAGGCTCGCGTTCTGTCCTCCGCGCCCGATGGCGAGCGAGAGCATCTTCTCCGGCACGGTCACGTTCGCGACCCGGTTCTCCTCGTCGATGATCACGCCATCGACCTGCGCCGGCGAGAGGGCCTTGGCCACGAAGACCGCGGGGTCGTCGTCCCAGTCGATCACGTCGATCTTCTCGCCGGCCAGCTCCGCCACGACCGCCTGAACGCGGGCTCCGCGCTGGCCGACCGCAGCACCGACCGGGTCGAGACCCTCCTGGCGCGAGGCGACCGCGATCTTGCTCCGGTTGCCGGCGTCCCGCGAGATCGCCTTGATCTCCACCGTCCCGGCATGGATCTCGGGAACCTCGAGCTCGAAGAGCCGGCGGAGGAACCCCTTGTGGGTCCGGCTCACGAGGACCTGCGGTCCCCGCGGTGTCCGCCGCACCTCGAGCACGTAGGCCTTCACGTTCTGGCCGATCCGGTAGTGCTCCACCGGGGACTGCTCGGTCGTGGCGAGGATCCCCTCGGCCTTGCCGAGGTCGAGGATGATCGCCCGCGGCTCGACCCGG
>JBBSAS010000176.1:0-4211 GCA_038252055.1 Candidatus Limnocylindrales bacterium | reverse complement strand
CCCTTGCGGCCGGAGAGCTTGCCGATCGTCAGCTGGCTCCCGGAGAGCCCCACCGACTGCGGCGTCATGATCTCGTAGGTCAGGGGGTTCTTGATGACCCCGTCCTGGTGGATCCCGCTTTCGTGGGCGAAGGCGTTGGCCCCCACGACCGCCTTGTTCGGCTGGATCGCGAAGCCGGTGAGGTGGCTCACGAGGCGGCTCGCGGCCGAGATCTGCTCGGTCTGGACCCGGCTCGCGAGCTCCGGGAACTGCGTCGGACGGGTGCGGAGGGCCATGACGACCTCCTCGAGGGAGGCGTTCCCGGCGCGCTCGCCGAGGCCGTTGATCGTCACCTCCACCTGGCGCGCGCCGGCCTGGACGGCGGCGAGCGTGTTGGCCGTGGCGAGGCCCAGGTCGTTGTGGCAATGGACGGAGACCGTGGCGTCACGCCCGACGAGGTCCACGACGCGCCCGACGAGGGCCCCGAACTCCGCGGGGATCGCGTAGCCGACCGTGTCGGGGATGTTCACCGTGGAGGCGCCGGCCTCGACGACGGCCTCGTAGACCGCCAGGAGGAATTCCGGGTCGGTCCGGCTGGCATCCTCGGCCGAGAACTCGATCTCCGCGTCGCGGCCCAGGTGCTCCCGGCCGTAGCGGACCCAGCGGACCGCCTCCGCGAGCGCCTCGTCGCGCGAGAGCTTGAGCTTGTGCTTGAGGTGGATGTCGGAGGTCGCGATGAAGACATGGAGATGGGGCCGTTCGGCCACCTTGATCGCGGCGATCGCCTTCTGGGGATCGCCGTCGCGGCAGCGGGCCAGGGCGGCGACCGCGACGCCCTTGGTCTCCTCGGCGATCCGGTGGACCGCCTCCCAGTCGCCCGGCGAGGCGGCCGGGAAGCCCGCCTCGATGACGTCCACGTTCATGCGGACGAGCTGCCGGGCAACCTCGAGCTTCTCCGCGGCGGTGAGGCCGGCGCCCGGCGCCTGCTCGCCGTCGCGGAGGGTGGTGTCGAAGATCCGGACGGTGCCGGCGGGAACGAACGGACCGGACGGTACGGGTACGCTCATTGACTCCTCCCCTGGGTTCCGCCGGAGGCGGACGCCTGGGCCTGCCCGGCCTGCACGGTGACGGGGTCGAGGAACGGCATCGCGGAGCGCAGCTGCGCGCCGACCTGCTCGATCTGGTGGTCGCGGTCCTGCTCGCGGAGACGCTCGAACTCGGCACGGCCCGCCTCGTTCTCGGCGATCCAGCGCGCGGCGAACGAGCCGTCCTGGATGTCGGCGAGGACGCCCCGCATCGTCTCGCGCACCCGCTCGTCGATGATCCGCGGGCCGGAGACGTAGTCGCCGTACTCGGCGGTGTCACTGACGCTGAAGCGCATGAAGTTCAGGCCGCCGCGATACATGAGGTCGACGATGAGCTTCAGCTCGTGCATCGTCTCGAAGTACGCGAGCTCAGGCTGGTAGCCGGCCTCGACGAGCGTCTCGAAGGCCATCTTCACGAGGGCCGAGGTGCCGCCGCAGAGGACGCTCTGCTCGCCGAACAGGTCGGTCTCGGTCTCCTCGGCGAACGTCGTCTCGAGGAGGCCGGCCCTGGCGGCGCCGATCCCCCGCGCGTAGGCGAGGATCCGGGCCCGGGCGGTGCCGGAGGCATCCTGGTGGACGGCGAAGAGGGCGGGCACGCCGCCGCCGCTCTCGTAGACGGAGCGTACGAGGTGGCCCGGGCCCTTCGGGGCGACCATCCCGACGTCGATCCCCTCGGGCGGGACGATCATCCCGTAGCGGATGTTGAAGCCGTGGGCGAACATGACGAGGTGCCCGGGGCGCAGCCGCGGCGCGATCTGCTCCTCGTAGACCTGCTTCTGGATGACGTCCGGGACGAGGATCATCACAATCTGGGCGCGGTCGACGGCGTCGCCGATCTCGGCCACCGCCAGCCCGGCCTCCTGGGCGAGGGCACGGCCCTTCTCGCTCGGCTCAACGACGACGACGTCCACGCCGGAGTCGCGGAGGTTCAGGGCGTGGGCGTGCCCCTGGCTGCCGTAGCCGATGATCGCGACGGTCTGGCCGGCAAGGGCCGCCGGGTCGGTGTCCGCCTCGTAGTACATCTTCGCCGTCATCGCTTCGTAGCCTCCTCGATCGACCCGGAGCCCCGCGACATCACGACCGTCCCGGTCCGCACCAGCTCCTTGATTCCATAACCGCGGAGGAGCGCGATGAGCGCGTCCACCTCGGGTTCCATTCCGGTCGTCTCCACGATCACCGACTCCGGCGCCATGTCCACGATCCGGGCCTTGTGCATCTCCACGATGGAGACCAGCTCGCCGCGCGTCCGGTCGGTCGCCCGGACCTTGATGAGGACCAGCTCGTGCTGGACGGTCGGCTCGTCGGTCACGTCCTGGACCTTGAGCACGTCGATGACCTTGTACAGCTGCTTCGCGGCCTGCTCGACGAGCACGTCGTCGGCCCGCAGGGTGATCGTCATCCGGCTGATCCCGGGATCGTCGAGATGACTGACCGCGAGCGACTCGATGTTGAAGTTGCGGGCCCGCATGAGGCTGGCAACCCGGTTGAGCACGCCGGGACGATTGTTGACGATCGCGACGAGGACGTGGCGGCGCTGGTCGCCGGTCCCTGGCAACGCCCGGGGCGGCGGGGCGGCGTGGCCCGCCGCCGTCGCCGGCGCGGCGTGGGCCGCCGGCGCGGCGTGGCCCGCCGGGGCGGGCGCCGGGTTCGGTCGGTCGACGCTCATTCCGCGGTCCCTCCCCAGTCCTCGATCAGGTCCGAGAGGCCCTTGCCGGCCGGCATGATCGGGAAGACGTTCTGGGCCTCGGCAGTCTCGAACCAGATGAGCGCCGGCCCGTCCACCGCGTTCGCCGCCTCCACGGCGGGACGCACCTCCTCGGGCGTGGAGACCTTCCAGGCGGGGATCCCGTACGCCTCGCAGAGGACGAGGTAGTCAGGCCCGTAGAGGCTCGAGGAGTGGAAGTTGCGGTCGTAAAAGATCTCCTGCCACTGCCGGATCATGCCGAGCTTCCGGTTGTCGAGGAGGGCGATCCGGACCGGGATGTGATCCTGGACGAGGGTGGCGAGCTCCTGGACCGTCATCTGGAAGCCGCCGTCGCCGCAGACGGCCCAGGTGTCCTTGTCGGGCCGCCCGAGGGCCGCCCCCATCGCCGCGGGCACGGCGAAGCCCATCGTGCCGAGGCCGCCGGACGAGAGGTGGCTGTGCGGCCGGCGGTAGCCGGCGTAGCGGGCCGTCCACATCTGGTTCTGGCCAACGTCGGCGACCATCGTGGCGTCGTGGTCCGTGACCTCGCCGATCTGGCCAATGACGAAGTCGGCCGAGAGGAGGCCGTCGCGCCAGGCGCCCGACCCGTGCCAGCTCGCGCCCTCGGACTCGCGCCGCCACTCGGCAAGCTCCTCGAGGTACGCCGCGCGGTCGGGCTCGGCGACCTCGTCCACGAGCGGGAGCAGGCCGGCGAGGACGCGCTTCGCGTCGCCGACGACAGGCACCTCGACCGCGACGTTCTTGCCGATCTCGGCCGGGTCGATGTCCACGTGGACGATCCGGGCGTGCGGGGCGTAGGTCCGGACGTTGCCGGTCACGCGATCGTCGAAGCGCATCCCGATCGCGACGAGGAGGTCCGCCGACTGGATCGCCCGGTTCACGTGCTTCCAGCCGTGCATCCCCATGTAGCCGTAGGCGAGGGGGTGGGTCTCGTCGATCGCCCCGATTCCGAGGAGGGTCCAGGCGACCGGGATCCGGGCCTTCTCGGCGAGTGCACGCAGCTCGTCGGTCGCGTCCGCGATGATGATCCCGTGGCCGGCGAGGATCACGGGCCGTTGCGCCTTCGCGATCTCCGCGGCGATGAGCTTGAGCTGCCGCGGGTGGCCGCCGAGGTTCGGCCGGAAGCCGGGCAGCCCGGCCACGACCTCCTCGGGGCTCGGGTGGGCGGCCGCGGTCTCCTGCTGGAGGGCGTCCTTCGTGATGTCCACGTGGACGGGACCCGGACGGCCCGACCGGGCGATATGGAACGCCTCGGCCATGACGCGGGGCAGGTCGTCGGCGTTGCGGACGAGGTAGTTGTGCTTCGTCATCGGGAGCGTGATCCCGGTGATGTCGATCTCCTGGAAGGCGTCCTTGCCGAGCAGGGCGGCGGGAACGTTGCCGGTGATCGCGACGACCGGGATCGAGTCGAGCTGGGCGTTGGCAAGTCCGGTGACGAGGTT
>JBBSAS010000175.1:0-4217 GCA_038252055.1 Candidatus Limnocylindrales bacterium | reverse complement strand
CCGTCCACCAGCGAGTAGAGGACCGGGATCACGAGCAGGGTCAGGAACGTGGACGAGAAGAGGCCGCCGATGACGACCGTGCCCAGCTCCGCGGCGATGATCGAGCCCTTCGAGAGCCCGGCCGCGAGCGGGAGGAGGGCGAGGATCGTCGCGATCGCGGTCATGAGGATCGGCCGCACCCGCGTCCGGCCACCCTCGATGAGGGCGTCCTTCGTCGAATGCCCCTGGGCGCGCAGGCGCTCGACGAGGTCGAGCAGGACGATCGCGTTCGTCACCACGATCCCGATGAGCATCAGGAACCCGATGAGGGCGCTGACGCCGATCGGCTTGCCGGTCAGGAGGAGCGCCGGGAAGGCGCCGATCGTCGCCAGCGGCAGGCTGAACAGGATGATGAACGGGGTGATCAGCGAGTTGAACGTGAGGACCATCATCACGTAGACGAGGAGGATGGCGACCCCCATCGAGAGGAAGAGGTTGCCGAAGGCCTCGTTCTGGGCCTGGGTCACACCGGCCAGCTCGACCGTGACGCCGGCCGGGATCGAGCCGTTCGCCTGGAGGTCGTCGATCACCTGGGCAACGTCGGACGAGACCTTGCCCGTGTCGTCGCTCGCGATCTCGGCCGATACGGTCGCGGCCGGCGCCTGGTCGACCCGGGTGATGCTTCCCTGGGCCAGGACCTGGTCCACGGTGGCGATCGCACCGAGCGGCACCTTCGTCGTGGTGCCGACGGGCAGCGCCGTGAGGGCGTCGACGCCGGTCACCTTCGTCGGATCCACCTGGACCCAGACCGGGACCGCGGCGGTCGTGCCGTCGATCTGGACGGTGGTGGCCTTCTGGCCGACGAGGATCGTCCGGATCTCACCGCCCACCTGGGCCGCGGTGAGCCCGGCCCCGATCGCCTTGTTCGGATCCACGACCACCTGGACCTCGGGCGTTCCCTTGCTGAGATCCGACTTGAGGTTGAGAAGGTCCTTGTTCCCGGCCAGGGCGCCGAGCAGCGCATCGGTGGCCGTGGCCACGTCGGTCGGGCTGTCGGAGCTGACGACGATGCTGAGGCTGTTCGACGTGAAGCCGGCGGTCTGGGCGACAGCGACGTCGAAGCCGTCCGTCTTCACCGGGGCGAGGCTCGAGGAGAGCTCCTGGGCGTAGTTCGTGAGCTCGACGTCCTCGGCGACGCGCACCGTGAGGGTTGCGCTGTTGGCGGGCCGGCCGGAGAGGGCCGCCGTGACGGTCCCGAAGCTCGTGTCGCCCTCGCCGGGGACGCTCGCCTGGACGTGGACGACCTTCGGGTCGGCCAGGAGGATCGTCTCCGCCTGGATCGCCCGCTCCAGGACGGCGGCGGAGCTGGTGCCCGCCGGCGGGGCGACCGTGACCTGGAGGATCTTCTCCGAGCCGGCGTTGATGAACTGGGTCGGCAGGAGTGGGGCGATCGCGATCGAACCCGCGAAGAGGACCGTCGCGACGACAAGGATGCCCCACTTCGTGACCCGGTTGCGGAGGGCGAAGACGATCGTCGGGGTGTAGGCCCGGAGCCAGAGCGAGTTCTTCGGCTCGCCGTCCTCGTCCACGTTGAGCTTGACCCGCCCGATGAAGAGGTAGGCGAGGACTGGGACGACGGTGAGGGCCACGACGAGGGAGGCCAGCAGGGCAAAGGTGACGGTCAGGGCGAAGGGCAGGAAGAGCTGGCTCACGATGCCGCCGACCAGGCCGAGGGGCAGGAAGACGGCCACGGTGGTGAGGGTGGCCGCGGTGATCGCCCCGGCGACCTCCCGGGGACCCTTCAGGACCGCGGTGAGGCGGTCTTCGCCGAGCGCCCGGTGGCGGTAGATGTTCTCGAGGACGACGATCGCGTCGTCCACGACGCGCCCGACGGCGACCGCGAGGCCACCCAGGGTCATCACGTTGATGGTGATGCCGGCGATCTGCATGACGACGAGGGCGGTCAGGACCGAGAGGGGGATGCTGACCGCGGCAACGAGCGTGGAGCGCAGGCTGAAGAGGAAGAGGAAGATCGTCAGGATCGCGAAGAGGGCGCCGAGGCCGCCTTCGCGGAGGAGCCCGTCGCGCGACTCCTTGATGAACGTCGAGAGGTCGGAGATCACGGTGATCTTGACCGTGTCGGCGTTCGCGGCCCCGATCTTCTCGAGCTCGGCGGTGACGGCGTCGGCGACCGCGACGGTGTTGCCGTTGGAGGTCTTCGTCACCGTCAGGGTGAGCGACGGGACGCCGTCGGTCCGCGCGTAGCCGGTCGTCGGAACACCTGCGTCCTCGACGGTTGCCACGTCCTTGAGGAAGATCGGCGTCGGCGCCACGGGCGTGGCCGGGCCCACCGGGCTCGCGGCCGGTTCCGCGCCGGTGCCGGGGGCCGCACCGGCGCCAGGGTTCGTGCCTGTGCCCGAACCGGCGCCGGCACCGGGCGTCTCGCCCGTCGGAAGCTTCACTCCGACGACGAGGTCCTCGATCTGCGCGACCGAGGAGAGGGTGCCGATCGTGGAGACCGGGACGTTCGTCCCGTCGGTGGAGAGCTGTCCGGACGGCAGCGTGAGGTTGTTCGCGGTGAGGATCCCGTTGACCTGGGCGACGGAGACGCCGGCCGCGGTCATCTTCGCGGGATCGAGCGTGACCACGACCTGGCGCTCCAACCCACCGGTGAGGTCCACGGTCGCGACACCGTCGATCCCGAGGAGGGCCGGGAGCACGTCCGTGCGAGCCACCTCGGCCGCCGCGTCGAGCCCGTCCTGGGTCGTCCCGGCGACCGACGCGATGATCACCGGCGAGGCGTTGATGTTGAGCGCGGCGACCTGGGGCGAGACGCTCTGCGGCAGCCCGGCGCCCTGGAGGTTCTGCTCGATCGTCGCCCGCGTCTCCTTGACGTTGGTTCCGAACTCGAACTGGGCGACGACGATCGCCACGGAGTTGGCCGATCCGGAGGAGACGTTCGTGAGCCCCGGCACGCTGGCCACGGACCGCTCGATCGGCTTCGTCACCTGCTCCGCGACGTCGGCCGCCCCGACGCCCGGATACGGCGCGACGATCGTGATGTAGGGGAAGTCGATGTCCGGCAGCAGCTCCTGCTTGAGGCTGCCCCAGGCCGAGATGCCGGCGAAGAAGAGGCCGAAGGCAAGGAGAAGCGTGACGCTCTTCTTGGCGATCGACAGCTCGGTCAGACGGCTCACGCGGGTACTCCTTGGGTCGTGGGAAGGGGCAGTAGTCCGGGGGAGTGCGGCGCGGCAGCGGCCCGGGCGAAGATGACGAGGGCTCGCTCGACGATCTCGAGGTCGGCGTCGTCGATGCGGGCGACGAGCGATTCGACCTGGCCGGCCGTGAGCTCGCGAAGGTGCTCGACTTCGTTCGCGCCGGCGTCCGTGATGCGGACGAGGGCGTGGCGACGATCCGAGGGGTCGTCGCGCCGGATCAGGAGCTGCCGGTCCACGAGCCGATCGACGACGCCGCTCATCGTCGACACCGCGACGCCCATCCGGGCGGCGAGGTTCGACATCCGGATGTCAGGCTCCGCCTGGACGAGGTAGAGGACCTTCGCCTGCGGCATCGTCACGTCGACGCCGAGGAGCTCGCGTGCGTGGTTCGCGCTGACGCCCTGCATGAGCGCTTCGTAGGCGGCCATCACCCGGCCAACCCGCGCCCGGCGGGCGGGATCGGGAGCTTCGTATGTGGCCTTCTCCTCGGGCAAATCATTCGCTCCGTGCTAAGCGTTGGCTTCATCCGAATGGTATCGGATGTCAGAAGAATCCGGATTGGCCGAAACGATCGCCCCCGGGGCCGTCGTTGGGAGATGGACGCCGCGGGAGGACGCGTCCGACCGGATACGATCCCGTCCACGATGCCCGCCCCCCGCCCGATCGACGCTGCCGTCGCCCGACGCTTCCTCGTGTTGCGCCACCTGCTCGCACCGCCGCGTTCGCTGCCCCCGTCCGACGAGAGCGTTCTCGCCGTCGTGGACCACCTCGGCTCGCTCCAGTTCGATCCACTCGAGGTGGCCGGAAGGAACCACGACCTCGTCCTCCACGCGCGGGTAGATTGCTACCGCAGGGGGTGGACGGATCGGCTCCTCTACGAACGACGGCTCCTGTTCGAGGCGTACAACAAGGGACTGAGCATCCTGCCGACGCGGGAGCTGCCGTGGCACCGACTCACGTGGGAGCGCGCCCGGCGCCGCCACGAGGCGGAGACCTTCCTCGAGCATGGCGCCCACGTGG
>JBBSAS010000174.1:0-4242 GCA_038252055.1 Candidatus Limnocylindrales bacterium | reverse complement strand
TGCGCCGCCTACCTCCAGGGGGAGTACGGGATCGACGGCCTCTTCGTCGGCGTTCCTGTGGTGCTCGGGAACGGCGGGATGGAGCAGATCATCGAGATCTCGATGACCGACGAGGAGAAGGCCCAGCTGGCCGGCTCGGCGGCCGCGGTCCGCGAGCTGGTGGACACGCTCCCGGCCTGACGGGTCCGGTCGGCCGGGGTTCCGGGGGGTTCCGGGGGCCCGGCGGGGCATCGGTCCGCGCCGGCCGTCGGCGGCCGTCGGCGGCCGGCGTATCAGCCCCCGCCGGTCCGGAATATCAGCCCGGATGCTGTTGCGTGCCGATTTGCGCTCCCATGCGGGGCGGAACCGGCATCACGCCGTCCGCGGTGAGCGTGATCGTGCGCGAAGAGCCGTCCGACGCCGGGCTGCCGGGACGTCCGGCTGCTCGGTACTGCGCTCAACAACGCCCGGGCTGATATCCCGCACGGTCCGCGGCCGGGCCAGGTCTACCAGCGCTCCGGCTGATATCCCGGACGGATTGGCCGAGCGTCGCGGGCTGCGCGCAGAACTGCGCACGGTCGGCGGCCGGTTGCCCGGGCTGGCAGGAGCGGCGTGGGGCTGGCAGTGCCGGGCGGGGCCGGGCGGGGCCGGGCCGGGTGATCCCAGCCTCAGGGCCTGGGCTTGCCCGACTCGCAGAGGCGGACGATGCCGGCCTCCGCCATCCGGTAGTCGTAGTCGACGCCGGCGGCCAGGAGGACGACCCGGTAGCCGGGGGTCAGGACCTGGGGGTAGACCTCGCCGGGGACGCGGCAGCCGAGCGAACCGTCGGGCCACGTCATGGCCTCAGCCACGATCGCCTCGGCGTTGGCGGCAGCGTCCGCCCCGATCCGCCCGGCGAGATCATCGAGGACCGCGGCGAGGCGCTCGGCGGGCGCCTCCCCGACGATGGGGGGTGCGCTCGGAGGGACCGTCTCGAGCAGAGGTAGGGTCGGTGCGAACGAGGACCGGCCGGCGTCGGCCGTGGGGATCGGGGTGGGGGAGCCGGGCGCTGGGGAGCCGGAGTGGGGCGAAGCCGCGGGCGCGCTGCACGCGCCACCGGCCACGGCGAAGGCGGCTGCCAGGAGGATGAACCGTGGTGCCCGGCGGCGTGGCGGAGTCATCGCCTCCAGACGCCTCCCGCCCGCCCGCGGTTCCCTGGCCGGCCGACCCCCGGTACCCGCCCGTGCGTGTGCACCGGTTCCGCGGGGCCGATGTGCCGGTTGCCGGCTCTCCCGGCCGTGCCCCGATAGCCGATAGACTCGCCGGTGACGATGAGCCACCACTACATGGTCCTCCACGGCGGCACCGTCCTCACGGTCGCCGGCGCACACGCGACCGACGCGGGCTCCCGCGCGTCCGGCCTGCCTGACGCGGCGGGCGCTCGGGCGACGGCCCTCGTCTTCGCCCACGAGCGGATCCTGGCAGTGGGGTCCGACGCGGAGATGCTCTCACTCGCCGGGCCCGAGACGCGGATCGTGGACCTGCGGGGCCGGGCGGTCGTCCCCGGGTTCGTGGAGCCGCACGGGCACCCGTTCTGGGAGGGGTACGTCGCGGGCCTGGGCCTCGTCGCCGGCCGCGACCGACGGGTGGCGCTGAGGTCCGTGCCCGGCCTGGCGCAGCGCCTGCCGCCCGACGCGTGGCTCGTCGCGCGCTACGACCCCACCGCCTGGGAGCCTCCCGACGACCCGACTCGCGACGACCTCGACCGGCTCGTCCCCGATCGTCCCGTCCTGCTTGGTCACGTCTCCGGCCATGCGATCGCGGCGAACAGCCTCGCCCTCGCCCTCGCTGGGTTCAACCGGGCAACGCCCGACGATCCCGGTCGCGCGGTCCCGGACCGCGACCCGTCGGGCGAGCTCACGGGCGTGATCCGGGGAACCGACGCCTGGGACCGGATCGCCGCCGTGATGCCCACTCCCTCGACGGGCGACGGGGTTGCGGCCCTCGCGCGCGCCGCCGCCCGCCTGGCCGCGGACGGCGTCACGGGCGTCGCAGATGCCGACGTGGGAGCGACCGCCGGGGTGGCCGCGGAGATGGCGGCCTGGGGTGTGGCCCTTGCCGGAGACGCGATGCCGCTCGCGGTCGCCCTGCTGCCCGGCCTCGCCCGGATCGCGCCGGATGCCCGGGACGAGGTTCCGTCGCCCGCGGCTATCGCCGGGCTCCTGCCCGAGGTGGTGCGGGAACGGGTCCACCTCTCCCATGTGAAGCTCAAGGCGGACGGGGCCCTGACGACGCGGACGGCATGGCTCCGCGAGCCCTACGCGGATGCGCTCGACGCGGGCGGGCCCGTCCATCCCGGCCACGACCTCGCGGAGCGCGTCAGCCGGGCCGTCGCTGCCGGCTGGGCGGTCGCGACCCACGCGATCGGGGATGCAGCCGTGGCGGCGGTCCTTGACGCCTACGACCGGGCACCCGCTCCGCGCGGTCTGGCCCACCGGCTGGAGCACGCGATGCTCCTCGACGACGCCCTCGTCGCCCGCCTTGCCGCATCCGGCGCCACGGCCGTCGTCCAGCCCGAGTTCCTGGCCTGGGCCGGGCCGACGTACCGGGCGCGGCTCGGGGTGGAACGCGCGCGGCGCCTCCTCCCGTTCTCGGGCCTCCTCCGCGCGGGCGTCCCGGTGGCCTTCTCGAGCGATCGGCCGGTCGTCCCTGGGGCGCCCCTCGACGGAATCCGCGCCGCCCTGCGCCATGACCCCGACCTCACGGTGGCCGAAGCGCTCCACGCCTGGACCGCGGCGGGCGCTGCCGTCCTCGGCGACGACGAGGCCGGGCAGCTGGAGGTGGGCCGCCGCACCGACCTCGTGATCCTCTCGGGCGATCCGACAGCGATCCCCGCCGCCGCATGGGCAGAGGGGAGCGACGGGATCCAGGTGACAGCAACGATCGCCGCCGGCCGGCTCGTCCACGGAGACCTGGAGGGCGGCTCGGCGTGACCCCCGACGTCCTCGGCGCCATCGTCTTCGACTTCGACCCCGTGCTGCGCTTCGGGGATCTCGCCGTCCGCTGGGAGACCCTCGGGATCGCCGGAGCCGCCTTCGTCGGCCTCGTGGTGGCCGCCCTCGTGGCCGGGCGGACCCCGGCGGGGGAGTGGCTCATCGGGGAGGCGGAGGAGGCGCTCACGACGGCCCCCAACGGCCAGCCAGCGGAGGAATTCGACCGCCCCTGGCACCTTCGCCGCGACGACCTCCTCTTCGTCGCGCTCGGCGCTGTCCCGGGCGCGGTCGTCCTGGGCCGGGTGGGGCACGGCCTTCTCCACGCCGACTTCTACGCCGGCGACTGGCGGGCGCTCCTCGATCCGGCGACGGGGAGCCTGGAGCTGACCCTCGGCGTCGTGGGCGGCACGCTCACGGCGATCTACGTGGCGGCGCTCCTCGATGCCCCGGTGGGCCGCTGGCTTCACGCGGGGATCGGGCCTCTCCTGCTCGTCCTCGGGTTCGGCGTCGCCGCGCGCGCGCTCGGCGGATCTGGGCAGGGAACCGCGAGCGGCATCACCTGGGCCACGACCTACCTCCCGCCGGGCCCCTGGGGGAGCGCCGCGGCCGAGATCCCGGCTCACCCGGCCCAGCTGTACGAGGCCCTGGTGACGGGACTCGTCCTCCTGGCCGTGGCGTTCCTGGCGCGATTCACGACGCTGCGGCGGGCGGACGGCCGGCTGTTCGGGATCGGGATCGGCCTCTGGGCGCTCGGCCGCGCCGTCGTGGCCGCGACCTGGCGAGACCCGGACGTCGCCTGGATCCTCAACGCGGAGCAGCTCATCGCCCTCGCCGTCGCCGCCGTGGCGCTGGGAGCCACGGTCGCGGCGAGCGCCATGCGGGCGAGGAATCGCCCCGGGACAGCGGAGCTGCCGATCATCCCCTGATTGCCGGTCGGGCGATCCGGCCGGGGTCTCTCGCCGCTCGAAGGCAGCCGCCCACCTCACCTACTGGCTGGCCGCGCCGCCCTTGACGGTGCCAGGCCGTGAGCGCACGATCGACGGGTGCTCGTCCGCCGCGGGATCCTCGTTCTGGCAGTCGTCGCTGCGGTGGCGACCGGGTGCGCCACCCCCACGCCGACGAGTGATCTCGCGCATGCGCCGTCGCCCGCGACCGTCCCGCTGAGCATCGCCAACGGGACCTCCATCGCGGTCACCCTCGTCGTCAACGGGATCGTCGTCAGGACCATAGCTCCCGGTGGGTTCGAGGATCCCGTCGCCGGGCCGCTGCCCCCGTTGCCGTGGTCCGTGGA
>JBBSAS010000173.1:0-4245 GCA_038252055.1 Candidatus Limnocylindrales bacterium | reverse complement strand
GACGCGGAGAGGCCGGAGATGCTGGCCCAGGATCCTCCGTCGATGCTCCGCTGGAGGACGATCGAGGCGACGCCGCTTCCCGGGTCGGCCGTCGTCCAGCGCAGCTCGAGGGCGACGCTCGCCGAGCTCGCGGTGAGCCCCTTCACGAAGACCGGACGCGCTGCGGTGACCGAGGGCGGAGCGGTGTCGTCGCCGAGGCGTGCCACGCGGGTCTCCCAGCCACCGCCCGTCGAGGCGACCTGGTTCGCCTGCCAGACGGACGAGGGATCGGCCGGGTCGCGGGCCACGCCGACCTCATCGCCCCAGCGTTCGTTCAGGCCGGCACCCGCGGTCCCGCCGTACGGGCCCCGGCCCGCGGCGACGAGGGCGACTCCCGGCGACCAGCTGCCCGGGGTCTCGCCGGGGAGCTGGCGTCGCGCCCACGTGGAGACGTAGCGCCCGGCGCCGGCCTGGCTGAAGACCGCCCAGGTGGTGCCATCGTCGCTCGAGCCGATGCCCGGCACGAACGTGTCGGTGTAGCCGGCCGTCGGGGCGAGGTGGAGGTCCTGGCGCAGGGCCGGTGCCCCGAGACCGGGCTGCGTGACGAGCTCCGTGATCCGGCCGCAGGGGCGCGTGGTGGAGCCCACGGCGCAGCGATCGGTGCTCGCCACGAGGAGGCGCCCGTCGCGCCAGACCGCGTCGGTGGGCCGGAGGTCGAGGGCGTTCGCCTGGACGCCGATGAGACCGCCGGCGTCGACGGGCGTCGGCGGGTCGGCGAGCTTCGCCAACCCGATCGCCTCGGCCAGGTTCACCGGCGTCCCCACCGCCAGGCTGCCGGCCACCGTGCCATCGATCGCGAGATAGCCGAGGTCGGCCCGGTTGGTCGACCCGTCGTCGAGGGCCACGACCGCATGGAGGGGGTTGCCGGCGGTGAGCCCGGCGGCAGGCGCGTAGGTGAACGCGGCCGGATCCGGGTCGGTGGAGGCGACCGTCCGCGTCGCGTCGCCATCGGCCAGGTCGGCCCAGTCGAGGACATGGAGGCTGGCCCCAAGGTAGCGACCGACCACGGACGAACCGCCGGCACCGCAGGAGACGGCGAACTCGTTGACGCCCACGGCCACGAGCGCGGACGAGCTGCCGAGCGTCGGGTAGCTCGGCCAGCGGCCGGCGAACGGGAGGTACGAGCGATCCCAGGCGCCGGTCGGATCGGCGGTCTCGGAGACGGCGACGAAGAGGGCACCGCCGCTGCACGTTCCCGCGAAGAGGGTCGCGATCCAGCGGCCCCTACCGGGGTCGAACAGGACGCGCGGGTACTCGACGAAGGCGGTGCTGCTCCAGGCCGGAACGTCGAAGAAGGTGCGGTTCGAGATCGTGCGTGCTTCGGTGCCGGTCCGGGTCGTGATCCGGACGGCCTGGCTCACCGCCTGGACGACATGGGTCGAGCTGACCGCGATCCACGGATCGGCCGGCTCGACGCAGGGGCGGGACGAGCCGCAGGGGATTGCCTGGTCGGTCAGGCCACTCCACGCCGGCCCGACGACCCCGGGGCCGCCGGCTGCGGCAAGCTCGAGCGGCTCGGCCCCGGTTCTGTCGGCCTCCGTCGCGACGACGACCGCCGGGTCCGGGGCGCTGGCAACGGGGTCCGGGACGCCGGCGACGGTTGCCCCGTGAGCGACACCTGGCGTGCCGGCGTCAGCCGCTCCTCCGGTCGCCCCCGGGTCGCCGAGCGCGCCCTTCGTCGTCGGGCGCTGCCAGCGAAGGCGGCCCGACGACGGACCGGCCGGCGTGCGGTCGAGACCCGCGCCGCCGGCGGCCTGCCCGACCGCCATCGACCGGGTCGTGGCGCGGCCTGCGTCGACCATGGGCTCCAGGTGCACCGTCTGCCGCCCGGAGGCGGGCGCCGGGGAGGGCGCGGGGGGCCCGGCCGCGACCCCGGCGGTCCCGGCGGCGGCGACGTCGGAGCCCGCAGCCCAGGCGGCCCCCTCGGTCGCGGCCGAACCGGCCGTCACCGAGAGCAGGCTCGCGATGATGGCGCCGACGACGATGGGCGATCGGCGAAGACGCGGGATCCGGATGACGGGCTGCATCGAGTCGACCATACACGGGGCCGCAACCCCCGGGAATGGCCCGATCGGCCGGTGCCCCGGCCGTCGTTCGCCGGACCACCCGGGCGCGGGTGTCGCGGGCGGCCCTATAGGCGGGGAAGCTCCTGGCCCGGCCCACGAGCCGAGGCGAAGAGGTCGCCGCGCTCGGCGACCCGGGCGAGGATCGTCCCGATCGTCCAGCGGTCCGGCCGGAGCGCGGGATCGTCGAGCTCGTCCCAGGCGATCGGCGCCGAGACGGGGAGGCCGGGCGCGGGACGCGGCGAGTACGGCCCGACCAAGGTCCGGTTGCGCCAGTTCTGGGTGAAGTCGAGGCGGGCGCGTCCGTCGCGCCGGTCCTTCGACCACTCCCAGCTGACCAGGTCGGGCACCGCGCCGCCGACCGCCCGCGAGACCTGCTCCACCCAGTCGCGGGTCTCCTCGAACGTGTAGCCGTCCCGGATCGGGATGAAGACCTGGATTCCGCGCTTGCCCGAGACCTTGGGAACGGCCGTCACGCCGAGGTGCTCGAACGCCTGCCGGAAGAGGCGCGCGAGGACGAGCGTCTCGTCCCAGGTCGTGCGGGTGCCGGGATCGATGTCCACGAGCGCCCAGCGCGGCTCGGCCGGGGCATCGATCATCGACGTCCACGGGTGGAGCTCGATCGCGCCCTGGTTGCCGAGCCAGGCGAGCGTCGCGATGCCGTCCGCCACGACGTAGGCGTGTGCCTCACGGTCGGGCGGATCGGGCTCCCGCCAGCGGGTGACCCATGTGGGCGTGCCCCGGCCGATCTCCTTCTGCCAGAACGACGGGGCATCGATCCCGCCGGGGTAGCGGGCGAGATTGAGCGCGCGACCGGCAAGGTGCGGGAGCATGACCGGCGCGATCCGGGCGTAGTAGCGCACGAGGTCCCGTTTCGTGACCGGTGGAGTGGCGGCTTCCGCCGTGTCGTGATCGTCGGCGTCGCCACCGGCCGGCGCCCCAGGGGCGATGACCCGGTCGAGGTTCGTCAGCCGGACGTCGTGCCCGGCGATCCGCCAGGTGCCGCCCCGTCCCGGGAGGTCGTCGAGCGCCGCGATCTCCTCGTCCGAGGCGGTCCCGAATCCCTGCGCCTGCGCCGCTCCCCGCGTGTGCGTCTGCGCCGCTCCCCGCGCGTTCGCCTGCCGGCGACTCGCGGCGCGGTGCGTCACCCCGGCCCTGGCGAGCGCGCGCTCCGCAGCCTCGGGCCCGACCGCGTCCTGGCGCTCCACGGTCGCCGGGTCGACGTCGGGCGCTTCCTGGACGAACGTCGCCTGGCGGACGATCCCGTCGCGTGACCAGCCGCCGATCTCCGCCCGGATCACGATGTCGGGCGTCGCCCAACCGGCCCCCGGGGTGCGAGCCAGGTCCGCGGGCGCATTGTGGAACGGGTGTTCCGGCCGAGCCCGGGCGTCGAGGAGGGCCCGCAGCCGCGCCCTCGTCGCCGTGTCGATCCCACTCCCCACGCGGCCGGCATAGCGCAGCCGCCCGTTCTCCATCACCCCGACGACGAGGGCCCCGAGGTCGCGGTGGCTCCCCTTGCCGGGGACGAAGCCGCCCACGACCAGCTCCTGCGTCGGGCGGACCTTGAGCTTGAGCCACGCGGCCGATCGGGACCCGGCCTCGTACCGGCTCTGACGGTGCTTCGCCATGGCGCCTTCGAGCCCCTGGGCCGCGGTCGCCGCGTAGAAGTCGATCCCGTCGCGCGCGACATGGCCGCTGAACCGGACCCGGGGATGGTCGCGGAGGACCAGTCGGAGGATCTCCTTTCGGGTCTCGAGGGGAACATCGAGGTAGGAGCGACCGGCGCACCACGGAAGGTCGAAGGCCATGAAGACGAGCGGCGCCGCGTTCGTCGCGCGGGCGGAGAACGCATGCCCGTCCCCGAGCCGTGCCTGCAGGAGCCCGAAGTCGGGCCGGCCCTCCGGGTCGAGGGCAACGACCTCGCCATCCACGATCGCCTCGGGCGCGGCGAGCCACGACGGCGGGCCAAGCAGCTCCGGGAAGCTTCGCCCGGCGTCGTTCCGGTTCCGGGTCCGCAGCGCCACCGCTCCGTCCGCGACGATCGCCTCGACCCGGTGCCCGTCCCACTTGGGTTCGAAGATCCAGTCGTCAACGTCGAAGGGGGCGGATCCCGGCGTGGCGCGCATCGGAGGCCCGACCGCCG
>JBBSAS010000172.1:0-4252 GCA_038252055.1 Candidatus Limnocylindrales bacterium | reverse complement strand
TCGGCGACGCCGACGGTCGTGCTCATGTACACAAAGGTAGCATATCGGCAGCCGGCGAATACGGCCACCGGGGGAGAGCCGGGTCGACGTGGCGCCAACGCCGAGCGCCGAGCCCGAGCCGGGACGCTTGCGCAGATGCGCACGCGTGCCGACAATGCCCGGACCAGCCCATGGAGCTGGCCATGCGAGGTGGGGACCATGGCATACCTGGAGGGCGTCGCGCCCGAATCCGCGTCCGGGCTGACCCGCGAGATCTATGACGAGGATCGCGCGATCCGCGGATACGTGCCCAACTACACCCAGCTGTTCAGTTTCCGGCCGGAGGTCTATCGAGCATGGAAGGGCCTGATCGGCGCGGTCATGGGCAACATGGACCTGCGCCGGTACGAGCTCGCCACGATCGCCGCCGCCGCGGCCCTCCGGTGCACCTACTGCGTGGTCGCCCACGGGGCGGTCCTCGCCTCGAAGTTCTTCACGCCCGACGAGGTCGTCGCCCTCGCCCACGACTTTCACGAGGCGGGCCTCGAGCCGATGGACGTCGCCATCATGGAGCTCGCCCAGAAGGTCGCGCTGCACGCCTACAAGGTCACCGAGGATGATGTCGACCGGCTGCGCGCCTTTGGCCTGGCCGACGCCGAGATCTTCGATGTCGTGCTCACGGCGGCCGCCCGCGCGTTCTTCAGCAAGTCGCTCGACGCGATGGGCAGCGAACCGGACGACGCCTATGCCGCGCAGCTCGGCGCCGAGGTCGCGACGGAGCTCGCGGTGGGACGTCCCTTCTCGCTGGTGATGCGGCCGCCGGTCTGACGGCGGTCGGCGGGGCCGGATCCGGCCGAGTTGCGCGCGATCAGGCAGCCTCGGGCGCGCCGGCGGGAGGATGGCCGAGATCCAGCGTGTCGGCCATCGTCGCGAGCAGCGGGACTCGGACCAGCAGGTCGATCGCGATGTAGGTCAGGAAGACGAACGCCGGCCCGACGCCGTCCCAGATGAGGCCGGCGACGAGCGCCATGACCGCGCTGAGCAGGAGCCGGACGATCCTCGCGATGCCGATCCAGCGCCCCATCTGGGCCGCGGGCACCAGCTCCCGCTCCATCGCCCCCTGGATCGGGCCGCCGAGGTAGAAGAACGCCTGGAGGCCACCGGCGACCACGAGAAAGGCGGGCGAGGGCGCCCAGATGAGCACGACGTTCGAGAGACAGAAGAGCGGGATCGTGAGGAAGAGCACCTTCTTCCGGCCGATTCGGTCGGCCAGGCGCCCGAGCGGGATCGCGAGCAGGATCGAGACCAGGGCCGTCGCCGCGACCATCGCCCCGAGAACGAACGCGTCGGCGCCCTTGACCTCGTGGGCGTAGACCATCGAGAACGCGAAGACCATGCCGGCGGGCAGCTGTCCGACTGCCGCGATCACCAGCCAGCGCTTGAGGTGCCGGCCCCCCATGACCTCGCGGAGGTCGCCGAAGACCGCCCCGCGTTCCTGGCCGACCGACCAGCGCTGCGGCGACAGCTGGGTCAGCACGATCACGAACGTGACCGCGGTGATTCCGAGCCCGATCACGAAGAGCGGGCGGATGGCGTCCGGGTCCACGGTGCCCGACGAGGCGACGATGAACGCGCCGACCAGCGGGCCCACGATGCCGAGGAGTCCCGCGCCGACCGTCTCGCACACCATCATCGCGGTGGCCCGGTCGCGGTTCGCCAGGCAGTTGCCGCAGATCGTCGCGCAGCTGTGGCCGCTGATCGAGTACCCGAGCCAGTAGGCGACCATCGCGCCGATCGCGACGTACCAGTTCTGGGCGACGGCATAGGCGAGGTACGAGACGCCGAGGAGGACGATGCCGGCCAGGTAGAACGAGCGGGGCCCGTGCCGGTCGATGAGCCACCCGATGAACGGGCTCACGAGGCCGGCGGCAACGAGCCCCAGGCTGTTGACGAGGCCGAGCTGGGTGGCGCTCGCCCCCAGGGCGACGATGTAGACGGAGAGGTACGGGAAGACGATCTGGTAGGCGAACCGGTCGAGCGAGGTCCGGACGACCGTCACGGTCCAGTCGCGCTGCTGGCGCCGGAGGAAGGCGGCGCCGGTGCCCGCCGCGAACCGTCCCGGGAGAGCCCTCACCCCGAGCCCTGGGTCAGACTGGGTAGCGCAGGATCGCCCCGACCGAGGCGCTGTCCGGGATGTCCGCCGCACGAACGGCCAGCACGCGTGCGCCAGTCAGGAATGCTCGGCGGGCGATCTCATCGATCACCCCGTAGTCGATCGCGTCATCGGCGGCCCCGAGTGTCACCGCGCCGCTCGTCTCGTCGATCTGGCCGGACACCACCGCGTCCATGTCGACGAGCGCGGTTTCCACCGCCCCGAACGTCGCGGCGCGGGCAACCCGGCCGATGTCCGTGGTCGCCCGGTCCTGTGCGCGAAGCGCCTCGAAGCGATCCCGGATCTCCGAGAGCTCCGTCGCATAGAGGTCGTCCAGGATCGAACGCGTTGCGGCGGCAAGCTCCGCGTCCGAGGTCGTCTCGGGATTCCCGGTGATGCCTGCGTCGACAAGTTGCGTGTAGCTGTTGAGGGAGCGATAGATCGAGGCGATCGGCTCGGTCGCCGCGATGACGAGTGGCAGGTCCGACCCAGCAAGGACGGGGCGGATCGCCTGGTCAACCTGCCGCGCGTACTGCGCCAGGCGGACCTTCTGCCCCTCCGAGCCCTGGATCCGACCGCTCGGCGAACGGTCACCGATCGAGGCCTTGCCGACGGCACTGGCAGCGTCGGTCGGCAGATCGGGGACGGCGATCAGGTCCGGAGGAAGATCCGGCGAGACCTCCAGCAGGCGGACGGAACCCTGGGCGATCGCCAGCACGAACGCAGCCTGCGGGAAGGTCACGGCACGGAGCAATGGCTTGACGTGGAACTGGTCCGACACTTCCACGCGCGCGGCGAGTCGATTCGGCAGCCGGAACGTCCCGATGCCGGTCGCAGTGACGAAGATAGCGAGACTGTGCGCCTGGTACGCCCAGAACTCCTCATCGTCGAGCAGATCGTCGATCGACTCACGGATGGCCTCGAGGTCGCGCTTGTCCATGTCCGCAGCCCGGAGCTGGTCGAGGGCGGCCGCAGCGAGGTTCTTCAGCTCGATCCGGCTCGCCCCGACCTCCGTCGTGACGGGCGTGGTGGGCAGGTAGATCGACACGCTTCCCGGCGCGCGCGCCCCCAGCAGGCGTTCGATGTCAGCGTGGGTCGGGATATCGAGGTGCTGCATGGGGTGCCAGGGCCTCCTTGAGGTGAACAGCCGGATGCCGTGCGCCCAGGAATCGGGTCGGCAGCGCGGAGCCGGCGAGCCTGCGGGCACCCTGATGGTACGCGACCGCGTCGTGCGACCCCGGTTGGCCAGTCGTGCGACCCTGGTTGGCCCCGTCGCGGCACGGTACGCTTGACGGTGCAATGAAAAGTATCGGTGTGACGGAGTTGCGCCAGCGGACGGCCGAGATCCTCGAGTCGCTCCACGAGGCGGGGGAGCCTGTGGCGATCCTGCAGCGCTCGCGCACGACGGCGTACCTGGTCGAAGCCCGGCACTACGAGGCGGAGCGTGACGAGTTGCGCGCTGCCCGGCGCGCCCTGTTTCTTCGCGAGGTGCGCGAGGCAGAGGCCGAGTATCACGCCGGCGATGCGGTGACCTACGACGACGTGGATGGGCTGCTGACCGAACTGCGGGGCTGACAGGTCCACGCATGCGGATCACGGCGTCCACGCGGTTCCTGCGGCGGGCGAGGAAGCTCAAGCCACCGCGGGACGAGCTTCTCCGGGCGTCCCTTCGGCGCTTCGCGGTCGACCCCCGGGATCCGCTGCTGCGAACGCACAAGCTCAAGGGCGAGCTGGGGGACTACTGGGCGTTCCAGGGTGACGACGACCTGCGCGTGCTGTTCCGTTGGGACGGGGACGTCTGCTTCCTCGTCGCGCTGGGAACCCACGACGAGGTCTACTGATCCGGGCAGACGCCGCGTCGACATCCCGGACCGGGGCAGAAGGGAATCGGCGCGCCCGGAGTGGTCCGAGCGCGCGCTGCGAACCTTCGCCATCGAGGGGCTTGGACGCGCTCGTGCACCATCGCGGTCCCGGCCGGCCTCGCCTGGGACAGGAATCCCGCGCACGTCCATACTCGCGGCCCCGAGAAGGCCGGCGTATCAGCCAAGGCCCTCCCTCGGTCCCGTGGGAGACTCGCTATGAAGCGCGTCATCGCTCCACTCTCGCTCCTGCTACTGGTCG
>JBBSAS010000171.1:0-4298 GCA_038252055.1 Candidatus Limnocylindrales bacterium | reverse complement strand
CGTCACGGAGCGCCCCGGCGCGGACGGCGTCGAGGCTCAGGCGGTCGAGGTCGAGACGCGGCGGCGCCATCACTCGAGCCTCTGGAGGGTTGCGAGGAAGAGCGTGACCCCGAGGAGGCCGGCGAGGGCGGCCACGATCCAGAACCGGAGGGTGATCTTCGTCTCCGGCCAGCCACCCAGCTCGAAATGGTGGTGGAGCGGCGACATCCGGAAGATCCGCTTCCCGTGGGTCAGCTTGAAGTAGCCGACCTGGAGGACCACGGAGAGCGTCTCGATGACGAAGACGAGACCGATGAGGGGCAGGATGAGGATCTGGCCGGTGATGAGGGCGATCACGGCGAGGGCGGCGCCCATCGAGAGCGAGCCCGCGTCACCCATGAAGACCTGGGCAGGATGGGCGTTGAACCAGAGGAAGCCGAGGAGCGCGCCGATGAGGAGGGCGCAGAGGGCGGCAAGGTTCGGCTGGGCCGGGCTGTTGAGGAGGGCGATGAAGAGGAAGGAGACGAAGGCGAAGACGAGGGTGCCGCCAGCGAGGCCGTCGAGGCCGTCGGTCAGGTTGACCCCGTTGCTCATGGCGACGATCGCGAACGCCGCGAAGGCGATGTAGACCCAGGGGTGGATCGCGACGGCCCCCACGAAGGGGACGCCGCTCGCCGCGATGTCGTAGGTGTCCTGGATCTGCCAGGCGGCGAAGACGGCCACCACCACCTGCCACAGCAGCTTCTGGCGGGCCCGGATCCCGTCGCCGGTGCGGGCGTTGAGCCAGTCGTCGGCCAGCCCGAGCGCGCCGACGAGGGCCAGCGTCGCCAGCGGGGCGAAGGTGGACGCGTCCACGAGCCCGAATACGAGGGTGAGGCCGAGGACGACGGCCAGGAGAAGCGCCCCGCCGGCCGTCGGCGTGCCCGCCTTCGCCTGGTGCCCTTCGGGGCCCTCGATCCGGATCTGCTTCGCGAACCCCGCCCACCCGACGAGACGGATGAAGGGCGGCATCGTGACCACGACGATCGCGAAGGCGAGGAGGATTTCCTGGATGACCTCGACCGTCACGGGGCCGTCTCCCCCGATGCAGCGATTCCGATCCGGAGCGCCTCCACGATCGACTCGAGGGCGGCACCGCGGGAGGCCTTGACGAGGACCGCATCCCCGGCCCGCAGGATCCCGCGGAGCACGGCGAGCGCCGCCTCGCGATCTGCGACCGCGTGGATCCGGGCAGGGTCGAGGCCCGCGGCCATGGCACCGGCCGCCACCGCCCCGGCGCGCGTCCCGACCACGATGAGCTCGGCCGCGACGCGGGCGGCCGCCTCGCCGACCTGGTAGTGCCCGTCCTCGTGGAGCGCACCGAGCTCCCGCATCTCGCCGAGGACCGCGACCGGCCGCCCCGGGAGCGTGGAGAGGACCTCGAGCGCGGCCAGCATCGACGGCGGCGACGCGTTGTACGTATCGTCGAGGATCGTCAGCCCGGGTGCGATGACGAGCGCGCCGCGGTGCGGCGCGGCGGTCCCCCACGGGGCGGCGAGGCCGGCGGCGATCTGCGTGTCCGTGAGGCCGGCAACGAGGCCGACAGCCGCCGCGGCGAGGGCGTTCTGGACGCTGTGGCGGCCGAGGGCGCCGATCGCGACCGGGATCCGGGCGGGCCGCGGCGCGGACGCCACGAGGTCGAACGTCATCCCTGCCGCGCCGCGCGAAACGACCGCCTCCGCGGTGACGTCGGCACCGGGCGCCAGGCCGTAGGTGAGCACCCGGGCGGCCGTCCGATCGCCGAGGGCCCGGACCCGGGGGTCGTCGGCATTGAGGATCGCGCTCCCATCGGCCGGCAGCGCCTCCACGAGCTCGGCCTTGGCATCGGTGATTGCCTCGATCGACCCGGCGCGCTCGAGATGGACCGGGGCGATCGCCGTCACGACCCCGACCACCGGCCGGCCGAGCGCGGCGAGGGTCGCGATCTCCCCGCCGACGTACATCCCCATCTCGAGGACGGCGGCGCGGTGCTCCGGCCGGAGACGCAGGAGCGTGAGCGGCAGCCCGATCTCGTTGTTCTGGTTGCCCTCGCTCGCGAGCGTCGGCATCGCCGACCCGAGGACCGCCGCTGTCGCTTCCTTCGTCGAGGTCTTGGCGACGCTCCCGGTGATTCCCACGACGAGGGGGTCGAAGCGGAGCCGCCACGCCCGGGCCACGGCCTGGAGGCCGGCGAGCGGATCCGCGACCCGGACGACCGTCACGTCGCCGAGGGCCGCGAAGTCGTCCCGTCCCGGGGCGTCGGCGACGAGCAGCGCGGCGGCACCCGCGGCGGCGGCGTCCCCGAGGAAGCAATGCCCGTCGGTGCGCTCACCCCGCAGGGCCACGAAGAGCGCGCCGCGCTCGACCACCCGCGAATCCACGGCCGCACCGCGGACCGGGCGACTGGAGCGGCGAAGCAGGTCCCCCCCCGTCGCGGCGACGAGGTCGTCGGCGGTGAGCGACGGGGCGGGCGATGCAGGAGCGTCACCGCGCGCGCCGGGCACGGGCGTCACGGGCGGGAGTGTGGCACAGGACGCGATCACGGGGCCGACGGGGCCGACGGGGCGGGCGTGGCCGAGGCGCGCGGCGGCGTCGGGGCCAGGTCGAGCGTCGTCATCGCGTCGGTCGCAATCCGCCGGAACAGCTCGAACGACTCGACCGGCATCTCGATCCGGCCCACCTGCTGGACCGTCGGCCGCCCCTCTTCGATCCGCACGGCGATCACCACGTCGGGGGCCGAGCGGCCCACGAACCCGATGAACGAGTAGTTGAAGACGCGCGGCTTCCAGCGGCCCTTCGCGGAGTCCCAGATCTGGGCGGTGCCGGTCTTGCCGCCGACGACATAGCCCGGAATGAGCGTCCGGTCGCGGTAGAACGGGACCACCTTCGGGACGCGGCGGAGGATCTTCACGAGGTCCGCCGAGAGCGCCGGCGCGAGAACCTGCCCGCGACCGGCCACCGCGTTGGCGGTCGTCCCGACCTCGCGGACCACGTGCGGGGTGGGCAGGGTGCCGCCGTTCACCATCGCGCTGTACGCCGTGGCCAGCTGGAGCAGCGTGACGGCGACTCCCTGGCCGAAGGAGCCGTTGGCGACATCGATCTGGCGCCACGTCGAGGTGGCGGGGTCGCGCACGATCCCCGGCACCTCGCCCGCGAGGTCCACCCCCGTCGGCGCCCCGAACCCGAGCTTCGCCCACGTCCGGTAGAGGACCTTCGCCGCCTTCTTCGCCGTGGAGCCGAGATCGAGGGCGACCTTGCTCATCACCACGTTGCGCGACCACGCGACGGCATCCTGGAAGGTCATCCGGCCCTTCGAACCGCGGTCCGCGTTCGTCACGGTCGCGGCGCCCTTGTCGAGGACCAGCTTCGCCTGGTCACGGACGTTCGACGTCCGGGTCACGACGCCGGCCTCGAGAGCCGCGGCGGCGGTCGCGAGCTTGAAGACCGAACCCGGCTCGTAGACCGTGGAGATCACCGGGTCGAGGAAAAGGCTCGGCTGGTCGGAAGCGGTCTCCTGGTAGCGGTTGGCGTCGTAGGACGGATAGGTCGCCTCGGCGAGGACCTCGCCGGTGCGAGGGTCGAGGACGACCGCGGAGACGCTCTTCGCCCGGTCCGCCACCCACGCGGCGTAGACCTCGCGCTCGAGCGCCAGCTGGAGGCTCACGTCGATCGTGAGGGTCAGGTCGGTGCCGGCGGCACCGGGGCTCAGGACCTGGGCGGTCTCGATGTCCGGCTGTCCCGAGGCGTCCCGCTCCGCGAGGACCACCCGCGGAGCTCCCGCGAGTCGATCCTGCCAGCGGCCCTCGATGCCGTACTGCCCGCTGCCGTCGCGGTTCACAAACCCGAGAAGGTGGGAGGCGAGCGTGGTCTCCGGCGCCCCGCCCTCGAGCGGGTAGACCCGGACGGCCTCCTGCTCCAGGCGCACCTGCGATAGAGCGCCGCTCCCGAGCGCGGCCCGAACCGCGGCGGACTGGGTCGTGTCGAGGTCGCGAGCGAGCACGACATACGCCTTGCCCGAGTCGAGTCGCTCGCGCAGCGCGTCCGCTGCCTTCGCGTCGAGCCCGAGGATCGCGACGAGCCGGGTGGCGATCGCGGCCCGGTGCGGCGCCTCGGCCGGCCCGACGAGCAGCTTGGGGAAGGCGGCCAGTCGGTCGCGCTTGACGGTCAGGGCGAGGGCTACCGTCCCGCTGCGGTCGTAGATCGTGCCTCGATCGGAGGGGATCTCGGTGCGCATCGTGACCTGCTCGCGGGCACGGGCGAGGAGGTCGTCGTGGCGGGCGAGCTGCCAGTAGCCGAGCCGG
>JBBSAS010000170.1:0-4318 GCA_038252055.1 Candidatus Limnocylindrales bacterium | reverse complement strand
TCGGTCACCGGACGAGCGCGAGGAGCGCCGCGGCCGCGCCCGCGATCGTCGCGAGCGCGAGCTCGAGAGCCCGCATCGAGCGATCAGTCGTCGGCGGGCCGCTGCCCGCTCCGGATTTCGGCTCGCTGAGTGCGACGGTCGAACGCACGAGTCCCTCCTGCGCGAAGATGAAGGGCATGATCACGGTCGATCCGTCTCGCCCGCGTCAGCGCCCCACTCCGGAGCCTTGCGGCACCGTGGCAGGGCGGCGGGTTGAGGCGACGGCCCGATGAACGAGCGCCCCGAGGCCTGGCGTCGGGTGGCGGCCGGGCGTCGGGTGGCGGCCGGGCGTCGAGTCGCGGCCGTTGCCGTCTCCGTGACCGTGGCCATCGTCGCCGTCCCGGTCAAGGGAGCGATCGACGTGGCAGCCGGCACCGACCTCGGGTTCATCCCGGCGATGGCGGCGGTCGTCGTCGCCGCGTGGCTCGGCGGCTTCGTGCCGGGGATCGTGGCCACGGTCATCGGCGTCGTCACGGAAGCCTACTACTTCATGGATCCGGCGGGGGCGCTCGTCGTGGCGGCCGACGGCGATCGGCTCCGCCTCGTGAGCTTTGCGCTCACGGGGATGCTGGCGAGCTGGCTCGCGTGGCTGCGCACCCGGGCCGAGGCGCGGGCGGAGACCGCCCGAGAAGAGTCTCTCCGGCAGGGCGCGCGGGCCGAGCTGGCAGCCCGCCGGCTCGAGGCACTCCAGGCGCTCACGTCCGACCTCGCGGGCATCCTCTCCATCGACCGGATCACGGACGTCCTCCTCGATCGTGGAGCGGGCGCCCTCCAGGCCGACGGCGCCGCCGCCTTCCTGGTGGAACCCGGGTCGAACGTCCTCCAGGCGATCGGGTGGCGGGGCTATGACGAGGTGCGGGCGCGCCCGCTGCACGAGGTCCCGCTCGACCTCCCGATGCCGGTGACCGATGCCGCACGGACCGGCGAGGGCGTCTTCGTCGAGAGCCCGGATGCGTTCGTCGAACGCTACGGACCGTCGCTCCGACGTCTCGGCGTCACCGTCGAGCCCCATGCCACCGCGGCGGTCCCGATGGAGGTCGAGGGCCGGCGCTTCGGGGCGCTCGGGTTCACCTGGAATGGCTTTCACGACCTCGAGGCCGACCGGCAGGACTTCATCCGGGCCATTGCTCAACTCGGAGCGGGGGCGTTCGAGCGCGGGCGCCTCCTCGAGGTGGAGGGCGAGGCCCTGCGCCGTGCCGAGGCCGAGAGCATGCGGCTCGATCTCCTTGCCGAGGCCAGCCGCACCCTCGGCATGACGATCGACTACGAGGCGACCCTGCGTCGGCTCGCCGGCCTCGCCCTCCCGCTCCTCGGCGATCTCGGCGTGGTGGACGTCCGCGAAGAGGGGCGGTACCGCCGCCTCGTCGCCGCGAGTGACGGGACCCTCGCCGAGGCGGCCGCGGTCATCGAGCGGAACCCGGTGGATCCCGACGGGAGCGGGCCGGTCGCGAGGGTCCTGCGCGAGGGCCGGACTGAGGTCGTGCGGATGAACGAGGAGACGTTCCTCGCGGCGGCGCGCGACGTCGAGCACGCGGCCGGGCTCCGCGCGCTCGGCGCTCGCTGGTCGATGGTGATCCCGCTGCGGGCGGAAGGGCGGACGCTTGGCGCGCTCTCGTTCGTCCGGCGGGAGGACCGCCGCTACGATGCTGATGAGGTTTCGCTCGCGGAGGAGCTCGGCGAGCGTGCGGCCAGGGCCCTCGAGAACGCCCGACTCCTCCGCAGGATGGAAGGGCTTGCCGAGCGAGAGCGCCGCCGGGCCAGCGAGGTGGAGGCGGTGCTGGCCGCGATCGGCGAGGGGATCCTCGTGCTTGACCCGGATGGCTCGATCCGCTCGTCGAACACGGCCGCCGTCCGCCTGCTCGGCGAGGAGGTAGCCACGATGGAGGCGCTCCTCGACTGCCTCCTCGAGGCCAACGGGGAGCGACCTGAACGGCTCGCCCTCGGCGCCGCCGAGTACCGCCTCGCGAACCGGCCGACCGCCTGGGTGGAGATCGTCTCCTACCCGGAGCCCGCCGCCGCCGTCGGCGCAGGCGGATCCGAGCTGCCCACGGCGGCAGTCCTCGTCTGTCGCGACGTCACCGCCTTCCGCCAGGGCCAGGCCCTTCGCGAGGCGTTCCTGAGCCTCCTGTCGCACGAGCTCCGGACACCGGTGACGACGATCTACGGAGGGGCGTCGGTTCTTGCCCGGCCCGGGTCCACGCTCGACGACGCGGTGCGCAACGAGATCCTCGGCGACGTGGCGGGCGAGGCCGACCGCCTCTACCGGCTCGTCGAGGACCTCCTCGTGCTCGCCCATTTCGACGAGGGGCTCGAGATCGGCGGCGAGCCGGTCCTCCTTCAGCGGCTCGTCCCGACGATCGTCGAGCAGGAGCACGCCCGGTGGCCCGAGATCCGGTTCGAGATCGAGATCGCCGATCTCGGGACGGTGAGCGGCGATACGACGAGCATCACCCAGGTCCTCCGGAACCTCCTCTCCAATGCGGCGAAGTACAGCGCGGGCGGCGGCACGATCACGGTGGCAGCCGAGGAGACGCTCGACGGCGTCGTCGTCCGGGTGCGCGACGAAGGCCCGGGGATCGATCCGTCGGAGGCGGACGACCTCTTCGACCCGTTCTACCGCTCGCCGTCCACGGCGAAGATGGCCGGCGGGGCGGGCATCGGGCTCTACGTCTCCCGCCGCCTCGTCGATGCCATGGGGGGCCGGATCTGGGCTACCCGCCGCGAGAGCCGGGGAAGCGAGTTCTCGTTCTTCCTCCCGCGGTACGAGGGGGTGCCCGACCTCGAGGAGTAGCCGCGGGCCGTCCGGCGCTCGCGTCCGGCACTCGCGTCCGGCGCTCGTGAAGACGCCGGCCCGTTGGCGGGCCGGCGTCCCTGTGCTGCGCTCGTTCGGGGGTGACAATGGCGCCGTCTAGATGGCGCCTCGGCCCGCCCGTGATCCGGTGAGTGCGCCGACCACGAGGACGACGATCACCGCACCGATGACCGCGGCCACGATGGAGCTGATGTCGAGCGCTCCGTCGATGGCATTCACGCCGAACAGGACGCTGGCGAGGAAGCCGCCCACGAGAGCGCCGACGATGCCCAGCACGATGTGGCCGATGATCCCGAGCCCCTCGTCGCCGCGGACGAGGAAGCCGGCGAGGTAGCCGGCGATCGCGCCGAGAACCAACCAGGCGATGATGCTCATTCGAGCCCCTCCTTCAGCGGAGACCGTCCGGGCTCCGTTCACGAGGACAGCGTGCCGCGGGGACGCGGGCAGGATGGTCGCAACCCGGCGCTCGCGGCTATCAGCGGCATGACGGAATCCGCTCGGTCGAGACGTCCGACCGACCGGGCTCTCCCGGACCATCCCAGCACGCGAAACCGGACGCTGCAAGCAGACCGCAACGCGCGACGGCCCCGGCGCTGGCGAGGACGCAACGAGGCATCGGCCATCCTGTTGAGCATCCGTCCCGGAGCGACCGGGCCGCAACATCCCACGAGGAGTCTCGACATGGACGACACCAAGCGCGCCGCCCGAGAGGGCGAGGAGTCCACCAAGGAAGCCTGGCGCAACCGCGACGGCGAGGATCTTGCGGACAAGGTCGGCAACGCCGGTGACGACATCCGCAAGGGTCTCGGCAACGCGGGTGACACGATTCGCGAGAAGGTGGACCAGGCAGACGACCGCAACGCGCAGGACGATCCGCGGTAAGTCGGCCCGCCAACGCATAGAGCGCCGGCGGCCACCGTCCAGGGGCCGCCGGCGTTGCTGCGCCTCCGCTGCTGCAATGCGGGTGTAATGTCGGACGCGGCGGCGGAGTCGCATCTCCAATCCCCGCGCGGCCATCCTCTCCCGAGGCCGTCCCGGCCGTCGGGGGACCCGGTGGAACAGGGAGGCAACGAGGGAGGTTCCGTGGGCTCACAGCCGCTCGTGCTCGTCGCCGACGATGAGCCCAGGATCACGAAGCTCGTTGCGCTCACCCTCTCGGAGGAGGGCTTCCGGGTCGTCACCGCCTCGAACGGCGAGGAGGCGATCCGGAAGGCGGAGGAGTATCGTCCCGACGTCGTCCTCCTCGACATCGTGATGCCCGACCTCGACGGGATCGAAGTGATGCGCCAGCTGCGCGAGGGGCGCTCGGTCCCCGTGATCCTGCTGACCGCGAAGGGGTCGACCGCCGACAAGGCGAAGGGCCTCGATCTCGGGGCCGATGACTACATCGCGAAGCCCTTCCACCCCGATGAGCTGGCGGCGCGGGTCCGCGCCGTCCTCCGACGCAGCACGGGGGCGGCGACCGGG
>JBBSAS010000169.1:0-4319 GCA_038252055.1 Candidatus Limnocylindrales bacterium | reverse complement strand
TCATCTGACCTCCTCCTGCCAGGCGGACCAATCGCCGAGGAAGACGACCTCCGGGACGAGGCGCACGCCGGTCTCCCGCTCGACGGTCGCCTCCACCAGCTCGGCGAGGCGCCGCACGTCGGCCGCCGAGGCGCCCCGATCGTTGACGATCCAGTTCGCGTGCTGCTCCGACACGACGGCTCCGCCGATCCGGGCGCCCTTGAGGCCGCAGCCGTCGATGAGGGCGCCAGCCGAGGGACCGCTCGCGGGGTTTCGGAAGAAGCTGCCGGCACTCGGGATGCCGAGCGGCTGGTGGGCCCGGCGCCAGCGCCGGATCTCGTCGAGCCGGGCTGCGAGGGCGGCGGGATCCTCGCGTCGGAGCCGGAACGTGGCCGCGAGGACGACGTCAGCTGCCGTGCCCGGCGTGCCCGGCGTGCCCGGCGCAGCGTGCTTCAGGCGGCTGTCGCGATAGCCGAGGCCGAGAGCGGCGCCGTCGAGGCGCGATTCGCTGCCGTCGGCCTGCAGGACGAGGGCCGTCTCGAGGACCGCGGCAACGTCGCTCTCGTGGGCTCCGGCGTTCGCCCAGACGGCGCCGCCGACGTTGCCGGGGATCGCGACGCCGAATTCGAGGCCGGCAAGACCGCCCGCGGCCGTGACCGTCGCCGCCTTCGCCATCGGCAGCCCCGCATCCGCGTGGAGCCGGTCGCCCGCGATCTCGTACCCCTCCGCCCGGACGTGGACGAGGAGGCCGCGGACCCCGGCATCGGCGATGACGACGTCGCTCCCACGCCCCAGCAGGGTGAGCGGAATAGCGCGCGCGCGCGCGAACCGCACGAGCGCACGCAGCTCGAACGGGTTGTGCGCCGCGGCATAGAGGTCGGCAGGCCCGCCCACCCGCATGGTCGTGAAGCGGGCCAGCGGCTCCCGGCGAGACGTCTTCACCCCGATCCGGCGCTGGATCTCGGTGCCGGTCCGCACGGCGTCGAAGGGCTCGCTCGGCACCGGGGGCGTGCCCGGCTCCGGGGGCGTGCCCGGCGCGGCGTCGAACGGCTCGCTCAGCGCCGGGGACATGCCCGGTGCCGCCGGCTCGGGCTCCGACCGCCCGCGCTCCGGGCCCGTCATGCGCTCCCCTCCCCCGCCGCCCGGCGCTCGATCGTCGCGGGATCCGGCCACGGGCGTCGCTCGGCCGCCACCGCGACGAGCTCGGCGACCGCGTCGGCGGCACCGGGCCGGCCGGCGGCGCGCGCCGCGGCGCTCATGGCCAGGTGGGCGGCCGGGACGTCGAGCAGGCGGGCCGCGTCGAGGAGCGCTGCGCCGTCGAAATCCTCGTCCTCGACGAGGCGCGCCGCCCCGGTGGCCGCGTAGGCGGCTGCGTTCGCCCGCTGGTGCCCGGCAGCGTGCGGGTACGGGACGCAGACGAGGGGCAGTCCGAAGGCCGCGCACTCGGCGAGGGTGGAAGCGCCGGCTCGACCCACGACGAGGTCGGCGGCGGCCAGGGCCGCGGTCATCTCCTCGCCCAGGAACGGCACCGGCCGGTAGCGGTCGCGAACCGCGGCCGGCAGCGCCTCGCGGGCAGCCAGCGCGGCGCCGTAGCCATCGTCGCCGGTGACGTGGAGGATCGCGTGCCGCTCCACGAGGGCCGGCAGCGCGGACTCCACCGCGGCGGCGAACCGGCTGACGGCCTGCGATCCGCCGAAGACCAGGAGGAGCCGCGGTCCCGACGGCAGGTCCAGGGCCGCCCGGGCCGCCTCGCGGTCCACCGCGCGGGGGTCGCGGATCGGGGTGCCGGTCACGTAGCAGCGCCGGGCCGCGAGGGCTTCGCAGGTCCGCGGGTCGGCCACCGCGACGGCAGTCGCGAAGCGCGCCGTGGCCCGGACGCTCCGGCCGGGGATGACGTTGCCGTCCCAGAGGACGGTCGGGATGCCGAGGAGACGGGTCGCGACGAGGACCGGGATCGCCACGTAGCCACCGGTCGTGAAGACGGCGTCGGGACGGCGGCGCAGGAGGAGCCAGAGCGCCTGGGGCAGCGACGCGGCGAGGCGGAGCGGATCGAGGACCACGTGAACGTCGCGGGCCGTGCTGCGGAGCGAACGGACGACGAGGCGCCGGAAGGGAATGCCGGACGGCGGGACGAGGACGGCCTCGAGGCCGCGCCGTCCGCCGAGCCAGGAGAGCTCAGGCGCCGCCGGGTGCGCGCGCAGGGAGCGGGCGACGGCGAGGGCCGGGTAGACGTGCCCGCCCGTTCCGCCTGCCGCGATCACCACTCGCATGGACCCAACCTCCGTGGACGGCGCTCTCCCGGGACACGGAGAGCAGGATTCCAGCGGCGCCGAGGCTGACGATGAGCGACGAGCCACCGGCCGAGACGAACGGGAGCGTGATCCCCGTGACGGGGAGGAGCGTCACGACGACGCCGATATTGACGAAGGCCTGGATGCAGAGCCAGGCCGTGACCCCGGCGGCGAGGAGCCCGCCGAACGTGTCCGGCGCCGCCAGGGCCACCCGGAACCCACGATACGCGAGCAGGCAGAAGAGCCCGGTCACCGCTGCCGCGCCGAGGAAGCCGAACTCCTGGCCGATCACCGCGAAGATGTAGTCGTTGTGGGCGTTCGGGAGGACGATCCCCCCGGCCGCGGCCCGCTCGCCGAGCCCGGCGCCGAAGAGCCCGCCGAGCCCGAGCGAGAGGAGCCCCTGGACCGCGTGGTACCCCGTCCCGAGCGGGTCGGCGAACGGGTCGGTGAACGACTGGAGCCGGGCGAGCTGGTAGTCGCGGAGGAAGACGGCGGCGGCCCCCACGGCGGCGGCGCCGAGGCCGACGAGGTAGAGGGGGTTCGCCCCGGCGAGGAAGAAGATCGCGAGCGCCGTGAGCCCGACGACCGCCGCCGACCCGATGTCCGGCGACGTGAAGATGAGGAGCACGACGGGCGCGACGATCACGACGAACGGCAGGAGCCCGGTCCGGAACCCCGCCACGGCCCCACCCCGGCGGGCCATCCAGTGGGCCAGGTAGACGACGAGGGCGAGCTTCGCGAGCTCGCTCGGCTGGATCGCGGGGAGACCGGGGAGCTTGAGCCACTGGGCCGATCCGCCGACCTGGACCTGGAACGCCGGGACCTGGATGAGGACGAGGAAGGCCACCGCCACGAGCAGGAGCGGCACCGAGGCCACGCGGAGCCACCGGTAGTCGATCCGCATCAGCACCAGCATCCCGGCCAGCCCGATCGCCGCCCACTGGAGCTGGGGGCCGAGGATCGCGAAGGTGTCCTCGAAGCCGTTGCCGCGCAGGTAGCCGTCCATCGCCGACGAGGAGTAGACGACGAGGAGCCCGAGTGCCGTGAGGGCGAGGATCGCGAGGACGATCACCGTGTCCGGTCCGTGCCGCCGTACGAGGCCGGCCGGGACGGCGAGCGGCGCGCCCTCCGTCCGCACGGCAGCCGGTGGCCGGGAGCTTCCGGGGCGGACGGCGCGCGCGGTGCGGGCGGACGCGGTCGGGCGGGTGCGGTCGGAGGCGGCCACCGTCAGCCTCCCCGGGAATCCGGCGTTCGTGATGCGACCAGGGACGCGACGCCATCCCGGAACGCGCGGCCGCGGGCGGCGTAGTCCGGGAACTGGTCGAAGCTCGCGGCCGCGGGCGAGAGGAGGACCGTCGCGACCGATCCCGCGGGTTGCTCGCGGAGGAGGTCGCGGGCGATCGCATCGGCCCGGGGCAGGGCCGCGCCGAGCGTCCCCACCTCCTCGACGAGGCGAACGCCGGCCCCGCGGAAGATCGCGGCAAGGGCCGGGGCGCTCTCCCCGATGAGGAGGACCCCAGCGGCGCGCTCCGCCGCGACCGGGCCGAGCGCCGCGAGGTCCACGCCCTTGTCCCGCCCCCCGGCGATCAGGACGAGCGGCGGCTCGAAGCTCCGCAGGGCGGCCGCGACGGCGTCCGGCTGGGTGCCCTGCGAGTCGTTCACGTAGCGGACGCCGTCCGCCTCGGCCACGATCTCCAGGCGGTGCTCGACCCCCCGGAAGCTCGCCGCCTGGCGGCGGATCGCGTCGGGGGCGACGCCGAAGAGGAGGGCCACGCCGACCGCGGCGAGGAGGTTCGCCCGGTTGTGCGTGCCGGGGAGGGCGAGCTCGTCGATCGGCAGGATCCGGCCGCCCGGACCGCTCGCCGCCGGCCCGTCGCCGGCGAGCGGGAGCCGCTCCACGCCGGCGCTTACGACCCAGCCGTCGACGATCCCGAGCCCACCCCCGATCGGCCGGCCGAGGCGGTAGCAGACGGTCGGCGTCGCCCCGAGCGCCGCGTAGGCCGCCACCACGGGATCGTCGAGGTTGAGGACGAGGGCCCCGTCCGGGTC
>JBBSAS010000168.1:0-4331 GCA_038252055.1 Candidatus Limnocylindrales bacterium | reverse complement strand
TCTCACCGCCCGCCGACAAGCCGAGCGTGAGTTGCAGGAGAGCGAGTTCTTCTTCCGGGAGTCGCAGCGGGCGGCGTTCATCGGCTCCTATCGCGTCGACTTCGCACAAGATCGTTGGACGTCGTCGGAGGTGCTCGACCGGATCTTCGGGATCGACGCGAGCTATCCGAGGACCGCTGGCTCGTGGGCGGAGCTGGTCCACCCGGACGAACGAGCCACGATGGAGCGATACGTCCAGGACGTGGTCATCGAGGGTCGGCAGCCATTTCGCAGGGAGTACCGGATCGTTCGTCGGACCGATGGCGAAACGCGCTGGGTCAGTGGTCTCGGCGAGGTGACGGTCAACCCCGACGGCGACGCTGTAGGGCTGACCGGGACCATCATGGACGTGACCGAGCGGACGATCGCCGACGCAGACCGCAGGCGTCTGTCCGCCGCCATCGAGCATTCGGCCGAAGCCGTTGTCATCACCAACCTGGCGGCAGAGATCGAATACGTGAACCCGGCCTTTGAGCGGATCACCGGGTACTCCCGCGACGAAGCTCTCGGCTCGAACCCGCGCATCCTCAAGAGCGGCGTCCACGGCCCCGAGTTCTATGCGGCGATGTGGGAGGCCCTGGCGAGCGGCCGCTCGTTCGCCGCATCGATGACCAACCGCCGCAAGGACGGCAGCCTGTACCAGGAGCAATCCGACATCTCGCCGATCTTCGACGAGTCCGGGTCGGTCACCAGCTACGTGGCGGTCAAGCGTGATGTCACGCGCGAGCGCGAGGCCGAGGTCGAGCAGGGACGGCTGGCGCGCGAGCGGGCCCTGATCGCCTCGACGCTCGCTGAGGTGCGGGTCGGGCCGACGCCCGAGGCCACAGCCGAGTCGATCTGCAAGCAGGTCGTCAACATGACCGCGATCATGACCGCCGCGATCTACTACTTCGACGCCGCCCGACAGGCGACTCCACTTGCGATCGTGCGGGCGGACGGGGAACCCGTGGAACTTCGACCGCTGCCAGCGCATCGCAGTCGGACCCTGCGAGAGCGCTCGGCCGAAGGTCCGTGGGTCGAGAGGTGGGTCCATCGTCCCTGGCACCCGTTGGAGAAGATGTTCAGCGAGCTCGGCGTCGCTGCGGTGGCCATCGCGCCGATCCTGGACGCGGGCCAGCCGATCGGGTTTGTCGAGATCACGACCGACGCGGAGCACGGGGGCGTCAAGCTCACGGAAGATCTCGCCGCACTGCTCGAGTTCGCAGGCCTCGCCGGAGCGCTGATCGGACCTTCCGTTGCCGACCTGACCGAGGAGAGTGGCGCTCGCGCACGGATCGAGCAGACCATCCGTTACAGGGCATTCCGGCCGGTCTTCCAACCCATCGTCGAGATCCAGACCGGCGCCCACGTCGGGTACGAGGCACTCACGCGATTCACGGACGGCCGCAGACCGGATCTGGTGTTTGCCGAGGCACGGGCAGCGGGCATCGAGGCCGAGCTCGAGCTGGCCACGCTCGCCGTCGCGATCGACGCCGCAGCGGCGCTGCCTCGGACCGCGTGGCTGAGCCTCAACGTCTCGCCGGCTCTGGCTGTCGCGGACCGGCGCCTCGGTCGCCTGCTGCGCGGGGCAGGTCAGCCGATCGTGCTCGAGATCACGGAGCACGCCCCGGTCGAAGACTATGAGGCGCTCCGAACCGCCGTCGCTCGCATCCGACCCAAGGTCCGCATCGCCGTCGACGATGCCGGGTCGGGCGCCGCGAACCTCAATCACATCGCGGAGCTGCGGCCCGCCTTCGTGAAGCTCGATGTGAGCCTGATCCGAGGCATCGATGCGGATCGGACGCGGCAGGCGCTCATCGTCGGGCTGCTCCGGTTCGCCGACGAGTCGGGGGCAACGGCCATCGCTGAGGGCGCGGAGTCCCAGGAGGAGCTGGCGATGCTGAGCGAGCTTGGCGTTCGGCTCGTCCAGGGGTACTTGCTCGCAGAGCCCGCGCCGGTCGCGGAATGGGCGGCGCCCGACATGCACTGAACGGGCAGTCCAGATCTCGTCGCCCGCTTGGGCGAGCCGCTGCGAGGGAGCGATCTCCCGGGAGCAACATGCGCGAGCGTTGGATGGGGAAAGACCATGGCGATGTTCGTCGTTCTCGGCAAGTTGACTGACCAAGGGGCCAAGGACATCAGGGCACGCTCGGGAAGGCGTCCTCGTCGACGGGGTCGGTTGGAAGGCCGCCGCCGCCGGCCTGGTGCAGCGAGATCGTCACCACGGAATATCGGATCGCGGTCGACGTGCGGGTTGTCTTGAAGCGCAACGTCTCAGAAAACCGGCGCCGGTCCAGCGAACTCGTGAACGCCTTCGAGTAGCTGTCCCAGCGCTCCCCGAACGTGAAGTAGACGGCATACGTGCCGTCCTTGATGTTCTTGACCGTGTACGACTTGTTCGCACGGACATAGACGGCCAGCAATGTCCTCGAGGACTTCGCGAAGACGATGACGGCGTCACGGTCCTGGTCGCCGTTCCTGATCGTCAGGCGGCCCATGCCGCCCTTGACCTTGTTGGCCAGGACGGTGCCGTTGGCCGGTCGCGTGATCTTCCAGACGACGAGACCCTGCTTGAACGCTCCCGCGGCCACCGTATGACGGCCCGCCTTGCGCGTGGCAACGGGGAGCTGGACCACCTGCCGGTCACCGCCTGCGACCATCACCTCGGGCGTCGCCGCGACCTTCCCGTCGATCGTCACGCGGACGGTGAGCGTCCCGGCTGCTCCGCCACTGTTCGTCACCGTCACGATCGCCTCGACGTCGCCGCTCGTCGGTACGGCGGATTCGGTCAGCTGGAGATCGGTCACCGCCAGCAAAGCGGGCGCGAGCACGGCGTGGGACGCGCGTGCATCGCCGACCTCGATGGTGTGTACACCCGGCGATCCTGCGACGATCGGAAAGCGAAGGACCGCCGCGGCCCCGGCCTCGACGGCCACGCTCTGGCTCGCGTGGGCAACTCCATCGATGTTGAGCACCGCGTTGTACGTGCCGGCCTGCGACCCCTGATTGGCCACGGTGACAACGTACTCGAGCGCGTCGCCCTCCTGGATCTGCGGAGGGGACAACGCGAGGCGCAGGTCGCTCACCTGGAACGCTGCGGCGGCCACGACATGGAGCGTGACCATCGCGGCACCGATCGTGATCTCGTGGTCGCCAGGCGGTCCGGCCGCGATGACAAATCGCGTCGTCATCGCCTGACCGGCGTCAAGCGCGACGTCCTGGCGGGCTTCCACGACGCCGTCGACACCCAGTTCGGCCCGGTAGGAGCCCGAGGCCTTCCCGCTGTTCGTCACGCTCGCCATCACCTCGACCTCGTCGCCCGGGAGGATCCCGGCCTGGGCGATCTGGACGGCCTCGGCGCGCAGGCCGCTGACATCGAAAACCGCGGCGGGGGTCGGGACGGGCGACGCGCAGCCGAGCACGGCGCCGAGCAGGACGGCAGCGGCTCCGGCACGGAGGAGAGCCGTCGGACGCGCCCTCAGGGCGAGCATCAGCACCGGCTCCAGCGCAGGCACGAACGTATGACCCGAACGTAGACCGGCGGTAGGGCCGAAAGGCGGCGACTCACGTGACCGAGATCAGGTGGCGAGTTGGCGGCCGACAATGGGCCACATGTACCCTCTGAGCCGGGCCCCGGCTCTGCACCGGGCGCTCCGCTCGCGGGATGGGACGCGCACCGGGCGTTCGGGGGACGTTCTCCTTGTGATCGGGTGCGCTCGCGCGCATGATTGGTGGTCCCTACAGGAGCGATGAGGGCCATGAGCGACGAGGGCACACCAGCCCCGGAGTCGACGCAGTCCGCGGCGGACAGGCGGTGGCGCCGCGCCGAGGGGACGGCAGTCGATGAGTTGAAGAGCAGGGAGGATGAGATGACCAACGCCGAGATCATCGAGGCCTTCCGCGAAATCGCGATCCTCCCTCCCGACGAAGGGGAAGAGGAGGACGAGGAGGAGATGACCGACGCCGAGATCATCAACCTCGTCCGGGGCTGACAGTCCCGGGGCGCTTCGCTTTCCTCGGGGGATGGGACGGGCACCGGGCGGCCTTGGCCATCCGGGGCGTCGCGGTCGGCGCGTGCGCCACCTGCATGGACGCCCGGGGCTACACCGGATCGGACCTCGCGGAGGGCGTGCACCGCTCCTCGATGGCCGAGCTGACGGCCTGGACCATCGAGGCGGACAAGGTGATCACCTTCTGATCTGTCGGGCTCGACGCTGATCCCGGCCACGCGACAACACGGCGGGCAGGCCGTTCCGAACCACCCGCGCGTCCAGGCGTCCGCTCAGTCGGCGCCGTCGATCCCGTCGGTCCCG
>JBBSAS010000167.1:0-4340 GCA_038252055.1 Candidatus Limnocylindrales bacterium | reverse complement strand
CGCGTCGAGCGCCGTCGCCTTCACGCAGTAGTCGGTCGCGAGGCCGCAGACGACCGCCCGCCGGATCCCGCGATCGCGGAGCAGCCCGTCGAGCTCGGTCGCCACCGTCTCCCCCGAGACGGAATCGCGCATCGTGAAGCCCGAGTAGCCGTCCTCGCCGTTGGCGCCCTTGCGCACCCTCGGCCCGGCATCGGCGACGAGGCCGGGATGGAGCTCCGCGCCCCACGTGCCGGCCACGCAGTGGACCGGCCAGATGCCGCCATCCTTCGCGAAGTGGGGTGTCGTCGCGGGATGCTAGTCCTGGGTGTAGACGACGAGCGCGCCCGCCGCCCGCGCGGCCGCGATCTCCGCGTTGATGGCGGGAACGACCTCCGCCCCGCCGGCCACGGACAGGCCGCCCTTCGGGTCGGCGAAGTCGTTCTGGACGTCCACGATGATCAGCGCGGTGGTCGTGTCGTACGGGTCGCTCACGCCTCGACAATACCGCAGGGCGGTGCCCCGCGTCTCGCGGGCGGATCGGCTACGCTCCGGTTCCGCGCGGACACGCCCCGCGCCGACGAGCCCGTTCCCGGCTCGTCGAGCGCGCCCGATCCCCAGGAGCCCCGATGGACAGCGACGACTTCAAGCAGCAACTCCCCGACGTCGATCCGGGCGAGACCCAGGACTGGATCGATTCGTTCGACCAGGTCATCGACCAGGCCGGGCTCGAACGCGCTCGCTTCGTCGCCTACAAGCTCCTCAAGCGGGCCCGCCAGCGCAATGTCGGGCTCCCTCCGCTCACCCAGACGCGCTACATCAACACGATCAGCCCGGAGCAGGAGACGGCGTTCCCCGGCGACGAGGCGATCGAGCGGCGAATCCGGCGGCTCGTCCGCTGGAACGCCGCGGCGATGGTCCTCCGCGCGAACAACGCGCACCCCGGGATCGGCGGGCACCTCTCGTCGTACGCGAGCTCGGCCAGCCTCTACGAGGTGGGCTTCAACTGGTTCTTCCGGGGCAAGGACGAGGGACCCGGCGACCAGGTCTTCTTCCAGGGCCACGCCGCTCCCGGGATGTACGCGCGGGCGTTCCTCGAGGGGCGCCTCACGGAGGAGCAGCTCGACCACTTCCGCCGCGAGACCGTGCCCGGACGCGGCCTGAGCTCGTACCCGCACCCCCGCCTCATGCCCGACTTCTGGGAGTTCCCGACCGTCAGCATGGGGATCGGCCCGATCTCGGCGATCTACCAGGCCCGCTTCAACCGCTACCTCCAGAACCGCGGGCTCGCGGACACCTCCCGATCGCGCGTCTGGGCCTTCCTCGGCGACGGGGAGATGGACGAGCCCGAGTCGCTCGGGGCGCTGGGCGTGGCCGGGCGGGAGCACCTCGACAACCTCACCTTCGTGATCAACTGCAACCTCCAGCGCCTCGACGGGCCCGTCCGGGGCAACGGCAAGATCATCCAGGAGCTCGAGGGCACCTTCCGGGGCGCCGGCTGGAACGTCATCAAGGTGATCTGGGGCCGGGAATGGGACGAGCTGCTCGCCCGTGACGTGGACGGCGCCCTCGTCAACAAGATGAACGAGACCGTGGACGGCGAGTTCCAGAAGTACTCGGTGGCCGGGGGTGCGTACATCCGGGAGCACTTCTTCGGGCCGGATCCCCGCCTCCGTGCCCTCGCGGAGGGGCTCACCGACGACGACCTGACCCGCCTCCGCCGCGGCGGCCACGACTATCGCAAGGTCTATGCCGCCTACCGGGCCGCGACCGAGCACCGTGGCGCGCCCACCGTCATTCTCGCGAAGACGATCAAGGGCTGGACGCTCGGCCCCGGGGTCGAGGGCCGGAACATCACCCACCAGGCGAAGAAGCTCTCCGAGGCCGAGCTGCGGATCTTCCGCGACCGGCTGGAGCTCCCGATCCCCGACGAGCGGATCGAGGAGGCGCCCTACTACCGCCCCGCGCCCGACTCGGAGGAGGTCCAGTACCTCCTCGAGCGCCGCCGCGCCCTCGGCGGGTCGCTGCCGAAGCGGATCGTCCGGGCCCGACCGCTGCCGGCCCCGGCGCCGGAGACCGACGCCGAGTTCGCGAAGGGCTCGGTCACGCCGGTCAGCACGACGATGGTCTTCGCCAAGCTCCTTCGGAACCTGATGCGCGATCCGGGCTTCGGGAAGCGGATCGTGCCGATCATTCCCGACGAGGCCCGGACCTTCGGCATGGACCCCCTCTTCCGGGAGGTCGGCATCTACGCCAGCGGGGGCCAGCGCTACGAGCCGGTGGACTCCGACCTCGTCCTCTCGTACCGCGAGGCCGTGGACGGGCAGGTCCTGGAGGAGGGGATCACCGAGGCCGGCTCGATGGCCTCGTTCCAGGCGGCCGCGACCTCCTACGCGACGCACGGCGAGCCGATGATTCCCTTCTACATCTTCTACTCGATGTTCGGCTTCCAGCGGACCGGCGACCAGGCGTGGGCCTTCGCCGACGCCCGTGGCCGGGGCTTCATGCTCGGCGCGACGGCCGGCCGAACGACGATCAACGGCGAGGGCCTGCAGCACGAGGACGGCCACAGCCATCTCCTCGCCTCGGTCATCCCGTCGCTGCGTGCCTACGACCCGGCATTCGCCTACGAGCTGTCAACGATCGTCCGGGACGGGATCGCGCGGATGTACGGACGCGGCGAGGACCTCCTCTACTACGTGACCCTCTACAACGAGAACCAGCCGATGCCGCCGAAACCCGACGGCGTGGACGAGGGGATCGTCCGGGGGCTCTACCGTTTCCTCGACGCCCCGGCGATCGATGGGGGGGCGAAGGGCCGGGTGCGGCTCGTCGGCTCCGGTGCGATCCTCGCGCAGGCGATCGCCGCGCGCGACCTGCTCGCCGAGCGCTTCGGCGTCGCGGCCGAGGTCTACAGCGCCACGTCGTGGCAGCTCCTGCGCCGCGACGCCCTCGAGGCCGAGCGCTGGAACCGGCTCCACCCGGCAGAGGCGCTGCGCGTTCCGTACGTGACCGAGGTGCTCGGCCCGGACGGCGGGCCGGTGGTCCTCGTCTCGGACTGGCTGAAGGCGCTGCCCGACCTGCTCGGGCGCTGGCTCCCGGCCGGGTTCGTCTCGCTGGGCACGGAGGGCTTCGGGCGGAGCGACACGCGGGAGGCCCTGCGGGCGCTCTTCGAGATCGATGCCCCCCACGTGGCCCTCGCCGCGCTCGCCGCGCTGCACCAGGCCGGTCAGCTGGCGGCCACCGACGTCGCCGCGGCGATCGAGACGCTCGGCATCGACCCGGAGAAGCTCGACCCCCTCGACCTGTAGGGCCGCGGCCGGCCCGGCCTCCCGGGCGATCCTCCCAGGTGGAGGACCTGGACCGCGGGCACCTCGCGGACCCCGCCGCCGCAGGCGCTGCCGTGACCGCCGACGCGGTCGACGACACCGACCACCCCCCCGGTCAGCTCCGGCTGGCGGAACGACCGCCGACCCTGGTGGCCGCGGCCCCCGGGCGGACCTCCCCGCCACGGACGCCTGAGGCCTCTCGTCGCCACCAGGGAACACCACCCAGACCCCGAAGCTGCCATGGAACCGTTCTCGGCATCGTGGCGTCTTGAGCGCCACCGGCGGACGCCGGCGGCGCACGCGGCGGGAACCTCTCCCGCCCCATGAAGGCGCCACGTGCCAGGAGTCGCACTCATGTCCACCTCGCGCTCCCTCACTTCTCGCGATTCGCGGCCCGCCTGGGTCGCCCTCGGCATGATCGGAGGGCTCGCCCTCGCCGTGGCCCTCGGCCCCGCGATCGCCGCGAAGCCGGCCCAGGCCGTCGACGACCAGTCGCCGGATCGCACGATCAGCGTGTCGGGCGCCGGGACGGTCACGACATCCCCCGACGTCGCCGACCTGAACGTCGGCGTGGTCATCCAGCGTCCGAAGGTGAAGGACGCCCGCACCGCCGCCGCGACGGCCATGACGGGGGTCATCAAGGCCCTTCGTGCGGCGGGCGTCGCCGAGAAGGACATCAAGACCACGACGCTCTCGCTCCAGCCCGTCTACGACTACTCGAAGAACGGTGCGGCGCCGACGATCACCGGCTACGAGCTGCGCAACGGCGTCGTCGCCACGATCCGGGACCTCGACAACCTCTCCGACGCCGTGGACGGGGCGCTCGCCGGCGGCGGCACCACCCTCGACGGGATCAGCTTCCGAGTCGACGATCCAGCCGTTCCCGAGGCGCAGGCCCGGGACCAGGCGATGAAGGCCGCGCGGGCCAAGGCCGATGCCCTCGCGAAGGCGGCCGGCGTGACGATCATCGGGGTCGCCTCGATCAGCGAGGAGTCCTCCCCGACGCCGTGGCCGGTGCCGATCATGGCCGGCGCG
>JBBSAS010000166.1:0-4344 GCA_038252055.1 Candidatus Limnocylindrales bacterium | reverse complement strand
GTGGACACGATCCCGCTCGTCGGCGAGGCGAACATCGCCGCGGCCGTCCGGGCCGTGGCGGACCTACCGCGCGCCCGCCTCCTCGTCCTGGCGGGCTCGATCATGGGCGGCGAGATCAGCGTGGCCGCCGAGGAGTTGCGGGCGGTCGGCATCCCGGTGATCGCCCTCAGCATGGTCGGCTCGATCACCGACCACGTGGACCTCGTCGTCAGCGATCCGGTCCAGGCCGGCACGATGGCGGTGATGGCCGTCGCCGACACCGCCACCTTCGACCTGGCCCGCCAGCGCGGCCGGCGCTACTGACCGGGACGGCGCTACTGAGCCCGGCCGTCACCCCGATCCGGCCGATCGAAGAACCCGAGGCGCCCGATGCGAATCGCCACCTGGAACGTCAACTCGCTCAAAGCCCGGCTCGAGAAGGTCGAGTGGTGGCTGGAGCGGGCCGCGCCCGACGTCCTCCTTCTCCAGGAGACGAAGCTGACCGACGACGACGCGCCAATCCTGCCGTTCCGGATGCTCGGCTATGACCTGGTCCACCATGGCGAGGGGCGCTGGAACGGGGTCGCGATCGCGAGCCGGGTGGGCCTCGAGGGCGTCGTGACGAACTTCGGCGACGGGCCCGTCCGCGACAGCGGACCCGGCGCGCCCGCCTTCGGCGAGGAAGACTTCGACCCCTTCGACGAAGCCCGCATGGTGAGCGCCGTCTGCGGCGGCGTGCGGATGGTCAGCGTATACGCACCGAACGGTCGTGTGGTCGGCTCGCCGTTCTATGACGGGAAGCTGCGCTGGTTCGAACGGCTGCGGCGCTGGCTCGCCGAGACGCAGGACCCGGGCGCGCCGCTGCTGATCGGCGGCGACTTCAACGTGGCTCCGACGGACGAGGATGTCTGGAACGCCGCCGCAGCCCACGGCGGTACCCATGTCTCGGAACCCGAGCGGGCCGCCTTCGGCGACCTCCTCGCCTGGGGCCTGACCGATGCGTGGCGCACGGCGCACCCCGACCTGCGGCGCTTCACCTGGTGGGACTACCGGGCCGGCAACTTCCAGCGCGACGAGGGGATGCGGATCGACCACCTGCTCGCCAGCGCCCCGGTCGCGGCCCGGGCGGTGGCCGTGGAGGTCGATCGCGAGGCGCGCAAGGGCACGCCCACCCCGTCCGACCACGCTCCGCTCGTGCTCGACCTCGATGCGGCCGGGAAGGCCTTCGACGCGGGGTGGAGCGGTGCCGAGGAGCGGTTCGCCGCACGACGGGCCGCCCGACGCAACTGAGCGCCGGCGCGCTGACCGTCGCTGCGGCGTCTGGCCCGGCGCCACGCGCGGGCCCTCCGAGCGGGTGCTCCGCACCGCGGACGACGCTAGATCCGGATCATCTCCGCGACGTCGACGATGACGATCGTGGCTCCGGCGTAGTGGACCACGCGGTCCTGCCAGTCGCGGAGGCGCTCGGTGAGGACGAGCGGGACCTCCACCTCGCGGCCGCTGCACGTGTCGCGGAAGATCTCGACGACCTCGGGGACGGCATCGTCCTCCAGGGCGAGCATGAGCGTTGCGTTCGGCGTCTCGAGGAAGCCGCCCGTGGACCCGATCCGGGTGAACCGGTGGCTGGTCGCCCGGAGGCGGTCGGCGGCCCGGTCCGCGTCCGACGGCTGCACGATCGCGAACAGCATCTTCATGACCTGAACCCTACTCCTCCGCACCGAGGTCCGAGGGGACGGGAACGCTGACCGGGCGCCCGGCGGCAGCCCGCGCCCGGAGGCGCTTCTCCTCGGCGCTCTCCACCTCGGTGCGCCAGCCCCGGACCGTCCGGACCCCGTCCATCGCGTAGCGGTCGGCGACCATCAGGTCGAAGGCGTGGACCGAGGCCTCCTGGTTCGAGTACCGGCCCGCCGTCCAGCTGCGCGAGCGGGTGCCCTGCTGCTGCATCTCGACGACGTGGTAGTCCTCCCTGTTCGTCAGGTCCCAGAACTCGACGGCGTTCGTCACGTCGGCCGTCCCGAGGTCCGCGGCGTCCACGTAGAGGTCGCAGTGGACCGTGCTCCGGTTCGGGCCGTCGGGCCAGGCCTGGTGGGTGAGGACGTAGTCCGGGTGGACCGAGACGATCAGGTTCGGCCAGAGGATGTAGTAGAAGATCCGCCGGGCCTCGACGTCGTCGCGGGCGTAGAGGAGACGCCGGCCGCCGCGGCTGCCGTCCATCGACATCGTCTCGCAGCCCTCGGCGAAGACCATCCAGCCGCCCTTCCAGGGGCCGTCGGCGAGGAAGTCCTCGCCCTGGTCGTACGGCGTAAGCCTGTTCAGCAGCGGGTGGACCGGCGGGCAGTGGTAGCACTCGCTGTAGTTCTCGGCCACGATCTTCCAGTTGGCCTCCACCCGGTACGTGAGCTGCGCCGCCCGGCGGAGGCTGCCCATGTCGCGCCCGAACCCCTCGTGGTGCTCGAACCAGTCGCCCATGAACGTGCGCAGGTCCGTGGTCGTCGTCTCGTCGGCGAAGGAGAGGAAGACGAAGCCCTGCCAGGTTTCCGCGCGGATCGGTGTCAGGCCGTAGGTCTCCAGGCTGAAGTCCTCGAGGTCCTCGGTGTGGCGGGCCCGGAGGAGCCGGCCGTCGAGGTCGTAGATCCAGGCGTGGTACGGGCACTGGAAGCGGACGGCCTTGCCGCAGTCGCGCTCCTCCACCGCTGTTCCCCGGTGCCGGCAGACGTTGTAGAAGGCGCGGATCAGGCCATCCCGGCCGCGGACGACGATGACGTTCTCGCCGAAGAGATCGCGCAGGACGAAGCTCCCGGGCTCGGGGACCTCCTCGGCCCGGGCCACGGCGATCCAGTCGCGGAGGAAGATGTGCTCGATCTCCCAGTCATGGATCGCCGGGTCGTGGTACGCCCGTGCTGGGAGGAGCCTTGCCCTGCGGAACGGCGCACGGATCGCTGCGATCTCGGCGGCGGTCAGGGGCGGGCCAGCGGACGGCGACGCGCCCGAGGACGGCGGCGCGGCGGAGGGCCTTGCATCGGCCGCCCCCGCGGCGGCTACCTCCGCGGCACGGGTCACGGTGTCAGGCGTCGTGCTGTCGGCCACGGCTGCTTCTCCTGCGGGCCGCGATCGTAGCCGAGGCGGCCGGGCCCTGTCGCCGGGACCGCCCCGCGAGGCGCCCCGCCGGGTGTCGCCGCGGCTCGGTGCCGCGATCAGTCAGTCCAGGGTGACGGTCTCGTGCCAGCGCGGGATCGCGACCTCGAAGCCGAGGGCGGCGACCTTCGGGGCAAGTGCCGCCCGCGGGCCCGGGTCGCCGTGGACGAGGAAGACCAGCCGCGGGAAGCCCGGATCGCCGGGGCGCCTGCCTGCCGCGAACGCGCCCAGCCAGTCGAGGAGCTCGGGCTCGTCGGCGTGGGCGGAGAAGCCGTTCACCGAGCGCACCTGGCAGCGGACCTCGTGGACGGCGCCCTGCAGGCGGACCGTCGTTGACCCCTCCTGGAGCCGGCGGCCGAGCGTCCCCTCGCCCTGGTAGCCGACGAAGAGGAGGACGGCGGCGGGGTCGCCGATGAGCTGGCGGAGGTGGCCCAGCACCCGACCCCCGGTCAGCATGCCGTTTGAGGCGATGATCATGTACGGCCGCGGAGCGTGGGCGATGGCCCGCGACTCGTCGGCCGTCTTCACGATCTGCTGCTTCGGGTAGTCGAGCGGCGTGTCGCCCGCCTCAAAGAGCTTCCGCGTCTCGGCGTCGTAGTAGTCGGGATGGCTGCGGTAGACCGACGTCGCCTCGCGGGCCATCGGCGAGTCCAGGTAGAGGGGCAGCGCCGGGATCTCGCCGGCGGAGACGAGCCGGTCGAGCGCCCAGATCAGCTCCTGGGTACGGCCGATCGCGAACGACGGCACGAGGAGCACGCCGCGGTGCTCGGCGACGAGGCGAACAACGTCGGCGAGAACCTGGCGGGCCTCGCTCTCGGGCTCGTGCTCCTTGCCCCCGTAGGTGGACTCGCAGAGGACGTAGTCGGCGTCGGCGACCGGCGTGGGGTCGCGGATGATCGAGGTGTTCCGCTTGCCGAGGTCGCCCGAGAAGACGATCACCCGCTCCGAACCGCCGGGCTCGTCCTGGACGCGGAGGCGGATGATCGCCGAGCCGAGGATGTGGCCGGCGTCGAGGAACGTGGCATGGATCCCGGGAGCCACTTCCTCCTCGGCCCCGTACGGGATGGGCCGGAAGCGGCGCAGGGCGACGACGGCGTCGTCCTCGGTATAGAGCGGGGCGTCGAGGTCCACGGCCGGCTCGGCCGCGGTGGCGGCGCCCTGCCGGGCGCCCGGCAGGGCGTGGCGGTCCCACGTGCCATCGCCGGCTTCGCCGGTCCCGTCGCCTCCATC
>JBBSAS010000165.1:0-4374 GCA_038252055.1 Candidatus Limnocylindrales bacterium | reverse complement strand
AGCGATCGCCTTGTCGGCCACGCTGTACTGCTTCACCGCGCCGAGGATCCCGACCGGAATCGCGATGACGACCGTCGCGATGAGCGAGACGCCCATCAGCTGGAGCGTGCTCGGGATCCGCTCGAAGATCTTGTCGCGGACGGGGTCCCCGTCGGTGATCGAGTAGCCCCAGGCCGTGTTATCCCAGGGGAACGTCCAGAACGTGGTGAACCACTTGTAGAACTGGATCAGCAGCGGCTGGTCGAGCCCGTACACGCGCCGGAGATTCTCGATCACCTGCGGCGAGACCTTGTTCGATCGGAACCGGTCAAACGGGTCGCCGGGCGCGAGGTGGACGATGAGGAACGCGATGATGCTGATCCCGATGATGATCGGGATCGCCTGGATCAGCCGGCGCACCACGTAGCGGAGCATCGGGTCACCCTCGCGCGAGCGATGGGAGGGATCGGCCGGGCAGATCGGCCGCGATCGGGCGGGACACCGCGTTCCTTCCGGGTAGAGATGGGCCGGCGGCGGCCGTGTGGCCGCCGCCGGCCCGCTGGTTCAGCCTGCGGCTGGTGGCGCCGACCTCACTGAGGCGCGACGACCCAGGCCGGGTTGTTCCAGTAGTAGAGCGGGCTCGTGAGGTCGATCGGGCTCGTCGAGGACGAGACCGACTTCGTCAGGCCCGCGTTGGCAAGGTCGGACCAGGCGAAGTAGTACGGCAGGTCCTCGTGGATGAGCTGCTGGAACTTGAAGTAGATGTCCTTGCGCTTGGCCTGGTCAAGCTCCTGGCGACCCTCCTCGAGGAGCTTGTCACCCTCGGGGTTCTGCCAGCAGACGAAGTTGTTCGCGTCCGGGAACTCCTTCGTCACGCACTTCGACGAGTGGAAGATCGAGAAGTCGTCGGGGTCGATCGAGGTGGACCAGCCGCCCAGGTACGTGTCGAAGTCATTCGGGTACGAGAGGAGCGGCAGGAGGACGGTGGCGAAGTCACCTTCCTTGACGTCAAGGCCGATGCCGCACTTCGCGAGCTGGTCCTTGGCGAGCTGCCCGAAGGCGACGCGCTGCGGCCGCCCGGACCGGACGTACATCTCGGACGAGAGCTTCTTCCCGTCCTTCTCGTAGATGCCGTCACTGCCGAGCTTCCACCCGGAGCTCTCGATGAGGGCCTTGGCGCCCTCGACATCGAGCGTGTAGGGGGTCACGTCGGGGTTGAAGGCCCACGAGGCCGGCGGAACGTTCGCCTGGATCGGCTGCCCGCGGCCGTCGGTGGCGGCGGCCACCGTCTGGTCGTGGTCGATGCACATCGAGAACGCCTTGCGGAGATTGAGGTCGCCGTAGAGGCGATCGGGCCGCACGTTGAACGCGATGTAGTAGTAGCCGAAGTCCGGGTACTCGGCGATCTGGAGGTTCGGGTCCGCCTTCAGGGTGGCGAGGGCGTCCGAGGTGATCTCCGTCTGCCAGTTGATGTCGCCCTTCTGGAGGGCGGCCGACGCCGCGGCGGCGTCCTTGATGATCGGGATGAAGACCTTCGCCGGGCCGACCTTCGCGCCCTCGGGCCCGCCGAAGTAGTCTTCGTGCCGGGCGAGCTCGATGCTCGAGGCGGTCGTGTACTTCACGAACTTGTAGGGGCCGGTGCCGACGGGCGCGCGCTGGAAGTCAAGGATCCGGAACGCGGCAGCGATCTGGTCGATGTCCTTCGAGGCGAGGGTCTTGTTCAGGTCGGTCAGCCGCCCGAAGAGCTCGGACCCGTACGCGGTGTTGTCCGGGCTGCCGTCCTCGGCGACGAAGGCGGCCTTGTCGGGGAGCTCCACGCCGGCCTGCTGGAGGATCGGCTCGATCTCGGCGACGTACGTCGCGAAGTCGCAGGTGTCGGGCGGCGTCTCGGTGGCGCACGCCTCGGCGTTGACGCCGGCGTCGATCTTGTCGAAGAGCGCCTGGACGGCGGCTGCGTCGACGGAGCCGGTCGCGCTCTGGAGCCGGCCGAAGCTGTCGCGGATCGCCTTCTCGGGGACGACGAGGACCGAGAGGCCGGTGACCGCGAAGGGGGCGTACTTCTGCTTGAGGACGAACTTCACCGTCATGTCGTCGACGGCCTCGACGCTGGCGATGTTGTCCTGGATGCTCGAGCAGCCGTCCGGGATGTACGTGCAGTTCGGCGACATCCCGAGCTGGTACGTGAAGACGACGTCGGAGGCCTTGAGCTCGGTGCCGTCGTGGAACTTCACGCCCGGCTTGAGCTTCAGCGTCCAGGTCAGCCCGTCAGCGCTCGTCTCGGCGTAGTCCGCGGCGAGATCCGGGACCGCCTCGAGCTTGTTGTTGACGGTGTAGAGGCCGTTGTAGAGCAGGCCGACGACCCAGCTCGTGGGGAGGTCCGTGTAGCTGTACGAGAAGTAGGTCGGCTCGCCGTCCATGGCGAACTTGAAGTCCGCGGAGCCCGCGGGGGACGGCTCCACCGACGGGGCGGTGGTTGCGCCGGGCGCCGGCGTGGCCGGCGAGGGCGAGGCGGACCCGCCGCAGGCCGCCACGCCGATCGCGAGCGCCCCGAGCAGGCCGAGACTGCGCCGTCTCAAGCTCATGTAGTTCCTCCTGTTCGCGGGGCCGGCAGCTCCTCCGCTCCGTGCCCATCTCCCTGGTCAAACCGCCAGCGTCCCGGGGCGCACCGCGCACGGGGAACCACCACGGCGGGCCGCAGACTGCCGCGCATTATGGTCGCGGCCGTCGGCATGCGTCAATCGCCGGAATCTCCGGCACGGGTCCGCCCGGTCCTGGCCGGCGGACCCTGATGCACCACGGTCACCTCCTGGCCACCCCATCATGGGTCGTGTCCGTCCCCGAGACCGCCGCGACGAGCACCACGACGGGCGGCGACGCCTCCTCCACCCACGGAGCGCGTCGCTCCATCGACGGCGGCAGATCGGCCGACAGCGAGGGCGGCGCGATCCGGAAGCCGAGGTAGGAAGGGCGCAGCTCGGGATCCGGGAGCAGGCCGGCCGCCCGGGCCCGCTCGCGGCTCGCCTCGAAGGCGACGTAGGGCGCGGGTGCGACGAGGGGAGCCTCGTTGTAGACCCGGGGCCGCCCGCCGGCGAGGATCGCACCGGGCCACACGAGCGCGGCGCAGAGCCCCATCGCGAGCACGGTGCCCGGCATTCCCGAGAGGAGACGCGATGGCTCGCGACGGCGCATCGCGAGCCGCGAGCGCAGGCGCAGCCAGCCGTCCGCGCCCGGCTCGGCGGCGAGCGCCTCCACGTGGAGCTGCCGGAGGCCGTGGAGGACGAGCGTCGTCGTCGCCAGCTCATCCCGGCAGGCTCGGCAGCGCTCGACATGGCCGAGGGCCGGCCCCACCCGGGGCCCCGTCGCGGTTCGGGCCGCGAACTCGAGCAGCACCGACCGGTGGGTCTCGCAGCCGCCTCGCCCGAACAGCCGCCTCACGGCCCCGGCTCCACGACGAGCGCGCCTGCCTCGCGCGCCGGACCGTAGTCCCCCCCGAACCGGCGATCGTCCTCGAGCCGGGCGCGCAGCGACCGCAGGCCGAAGTGGAGGCGCGACTTCACGGTGCCGGGCCTGATTCCGAGGATCTCGGCCGTCTCGTTGATGCTGAAGCCGTGCAGGTAGAAGAGGACGATCACGCCGCGGTGCTTCGCGGGCAGGGCCGCGATCCCGTCACGAACGATCGCTCGCAGCTCCTCGGTCTCGGCGCGGTCGGCCGGCCCGGCCTCGCGATCCCGGAGGAGGCGGGCGACAGCGTCGCTGATCGGCTCCCACGGCATGCGCCGTCGGCCCAGGCGCGTGTACGAGAAGTTCAGGGCCACCCGATGGAGCCACGGCAGCGGCGAGACGTCCGGCCGCAGACGGCCACGCCACTCGTAGGCCTTGGAGAACGTGTCCTGGAGCACCTCCTCGGCCGTCGTCCGGTCGCCGAGGACCGCGTACGCGGTCGCGAAGACGGGGCCCCGATACCGGACGAAGAAGGCCTCGAAGGCGTCCAGGTCGTCCGCGCGGAGGCGTCGGAGAAGCTCCTGCTCCTCCGGGTCGAGGCGCCGGACCGGCTGCTCGCTCGTGGCGTTCTCCTCCTCGTCCACGCGATCGCGGAGGCGTCCCTGCGCGAACGCTCCCACCGACAATACTCCGCCCCGAGCCCGGAGGTTCAGTCGGCGGCGGGCCCGGGCCGCCAGCGCAGGTTCGGGTGGCGGGCCGCAGCCGCCTCGTCGAGTCGCCGGACGGGGGCCGTGTGGGGCGCGCCGCGCACGAGGTCGGGATCGTCGACCGCCTCGCGGGCGATCTCGAGCATCGCCTCGGCGAAGGCGTCGAGCGTCTCGAGGCTCTCGGTCTCGGTCGGCTCGATGAGCATCGCCTCGGGGACGGTGTGGGGGAAGTAGATCGTCGGCGGGT
>JBBSAS010000164.1:0-4378 GCA_038252055.1 Candidatus Limnocylindrales bacterium | reverse complement strand
CGATGCCGGCCGTCCGGAGCTGCTCGACGAGGTACGGGTCGCCCTCCTCGACGACGAGGCAGCGCTCGACCGACGCGGCGAACGCGCGCGCGCCCTCGAGCGGGAGCGGGTGCGTGAGACCGAGTTTGAGGTGGGCGGCCCCCGGAGCGGCCTCGCGGGCGTGCAGGTGGGCGACGCCGGAGGAGATGATCCCGAGGGCCGCCCGAGGCCCCGTCGCGGGCGGCAGCGCCTCGTCGGGGACGGACGGCAGCGAGCCGTCGGGGTCGATCCGCGCGGTGAGCGGGCACGTCTCCGCCCAGGCGGCGATCTCGGCGAGCTTCGCCCGGAGGCGGCGGTGGGCCGGGCGGGCGAACGCGGGGATCATGACCCGGCCCCGGACGTCCCGCTCGAAGCCGGGCTCGCGGGGCACGGCGAGGGCGGCCGGCGGCGGGCCGGGCCGGAGGATCGATTTCGAGTGGTTCATCCGGGTCGTCGTCCGCAGCAGCACCGGGATCCCCCACCGCTCGGACAGCTCGAAGGCCGCCAGGGTGAAGTCGTACGCCTCCTGCGAATCGGCCGGCTCCAGCATCGGGAGCCCCGCGGCGAGCGCGTAGCGGCGGTTGTCTTGCTCGTTCTGTGACGAGGCCATCCCGGGATCGTCGGCGGAGACGATGACGAGGCCTCCGGTCACGCCGGTGTAGGCCGCGGTGAAGAGCGGATCGGCGGCGACGTTGAGACCGACGTGCTTCATCGTGACGAGCACCCGCGCCCCGGCGAACGCGGCCCCGAGCCCCACCTCGAGGGCGACCTTCTCGTTCGGCGCCCACTGCGCCGCGCCGCCGAGGACGGCGAAGCGTTCCAGGATCTCGGTGCTCGGCGTGCCCGGGTAGCCCGTCCCGAGGGCGACGCCGGCGGTGACGGCCGCGGCGGCGATCGCCTCGTTGCCGCTGGCAAGCATGGCGGCGGGTGGCTCTGGGCGATCGAGGGGCGTGACCACGGGCATGCTCCGGCGAGACCCGTCGATCCGGGCGGGTCGGGTGGGATGGGTTGCCCGCGCATCGTACCGGTCCGTCCCGCTCTTGACCGGCCCGCGACCCACGGCCTAGAATGCACTTCTGCTCGCCCGTGAGCGGATGTTCACACCAGAGGCGATGCCACCCGCGAGAGACGGCATGTCGATCGACCTCAGCCCGGAGGAGTTCGAACTCCTCGCCCGCCTCGCCCACCGTTACTACGTGGACGGCCGGACGCAGGAAGAGGCCGCGCGCGAGTTCGGCCTCTCCCGCCCGAAGGTCCAGCGCCTCCTGGAGCGCGCTCGCTGGGCCGGGGTCGTGGACATCCACATCGCCGTCCCGCCCTGGCTCCACCTCGACCTCGAGGACGAGTTCCGCGAGCGCTTCGGGCTCGCGGACGTCATCGTCACCCCGGCCCGGCCGGACCCCCAGTCCCAGCGCGAGGAGGTGGCCCGCGGCGCCGCGCACCACCTCGAGCGACGCCTTCGCGATGGCGACGTGGTGGCCGTCAGCCACGGCCGCGACGCCGGCGAGGTGCCCCGGTTCTTCCGCCCCGGGCGACGCCTCGCCTGCACGTTCGTCAGCGCGATGGGTGGCTCGCCCCGCGTGGACGAACCGACCAACCCCAACGAGATCTGCCGCGCGCTCGCCGAGCGGTCGGGTGGCCGGGCGGTGAGTCTCTACGCCCCCGCGCACGTGGAGAGCGCCGAGATGCGGGATCGCCTCCTGGAGCAGGAGGCCGTCGCCGAGACGCTCCGGATCGCCGCCCAGGCGAACGTCGCCCTCGTCGGGATCGGCGGGACGGACGACGGCTGCACGATGGTCCGGAGCGGCTGCTTCTCCCCGGACGAGGTCGCCCGTCTTCGCCGCCTCGGCGCCGTCGGCGACGTGCTCGGCAACTACGTGGATGCCCTCGGCCGCCCGGTGGCGTCACCGGGCAGTGCCCGCCTCATCGGCCTCGGCATGGACGACCTGCGCCGCATCGCGACGGTCGTCGCGGTCGTCAGCGAGCCGGAGAAGCCGCCGTCGATTCTCGGCGTCCTCCGCTCGGGCGTCATCGACGTCCTCATCCTCGACGAGGGGAACGCCCGGACCGTCCTCGACCTCGCGGTCGCCGCCGGCGACGCCGAGCCCGCCACCCGCGCCTCGCAACGGAGGCCCGCCGTCGCAGTCACCTGACCAACCCAAGACCCGCGCCGGCGCGGTGCCGGCGCCCAGCCCGCCAGGAGGTGCCGCAATGCCGATCACGTCCACCAAGGAGATCCTCGACCGCGCGTTCGCCGAGCGCTATGGCGTCGCCGCGATCAACGTCATCAACGACCTCTCCATGGAGGCCGTCCTCGCCGCGGCCGAGGAGCTGCGGGCCCCGGTCATCCTCCAGACCTCGGTCAAGCACGTGAAGATGACCGGCCTCGACGCGATGTACGCGATGTGGCTGGCCTACACGAAGGACATCACCGTCCCGGTCGCCCTCCACCTCGACCACTGCCCCGAGCGCGAGGTCATCAGCGCCTGCCTCGCCAGGGGCTGGAGCTCGGTTCTCTTCGACGCCAGCACGCTGACCGTCGAGGAGAACAAGCGCCAGTGCATCGAGGTCGTCGCCGAGGCCCGCCGCTACGGCGCCCACGTCGAGGGCGAGATCGAGGGCTTCAAGCGGACCGAGGAGATGACCGGCGACGAGGCCCAGCACGTCCAGAGCCTCGAGACCGTCGTCGACTTCGTCCGCGAGACCGACGTCGACGTCTTCGCCCCCGCCATCGGCAACGCCCATGGGACCTACAAGACGGCTCCCACCCTCGATGCCCAGCGGGTCACCGACATCGTCGAGGCCACGGGCAGGCCGGTCGCCCTCCACGGGGGGACCGGAATGAGCCCGGAGCAGTTCAGCGACCTGATCAGCCGCGGCTGCGCCAAGGTCAACATCAGCACCGCCCTCAAGGTCGCCTTCATGAAGTCGGGCTACGACTTCATGACCGAGCACCCGGGCGACTACGACCCGCCCAAGCTCTTCACCGCCCAGCGGAACGCCGTCATGGAGATGGCGATGTACCACATCCGGCTCTTCGGCAGCGAAGGCAAGGCTTGGACGTGAGCGCGCTCGTCTTCGACTGCGACGGCGTTCTCGCCGACACGGAGCGATTCGGCCACCTGCCCGCCTTCAACCAGACCTTCGCGGAGTTCGGGCTGCCGGTCGAATGGTCGGTCGAGGAGTACGGCCGACGCCTGAAGATCGGCGGCGGCAAGGAGCGGATGGCGAGCCTCCTCACCCCCGCGTTCCTGGCGGCCGCCGGGCTGCCGACCGATCCCGAGGAGCAGGCCGCGCTGCTCGCCCGCTGGCACACGCGCAAGACGACCCTCTACACGGAGATGGTGGCGGCCGGGAAGCTGCCGCCCCGGCCCGGGATCCGCCGGGTCATCTCGGCGGCCCAGGACGCTGGCTGGAGGCTCGGCGTCGCCTCGACCTCGGCCGAGGCCTCGGTCCACGCGATCCTCGAGTACGCCGTCGGTGCCGAGCGCGCCGGCCGCTTCGACGTCTTTCTGGCCGGCGACTGCGTCCCGAAGAAGAAACCCGCCCCCGACATCTACCTCCTCGCCCTCGAGAAGCTCGGCGTGGAGCCGGCCGAGGTGCTCGTCGTCGAGGACTCCCGGAACGGCCTGGAGGCGGCCGACGCCGCCGGGCTGCGCTGTCTCGTCACCGTCAACGGCTACACGGAGAAGGAGGACTTCAGCGAGGCGATCCTCGTCGTTTCGTCCCTCGGGGACCCGGACGGAGAACAGACGACCGTCATCGCCAACCGCTCGGCCGCACGGCCGGGCGCGTTCGTGACGATCGCCGACGTCGAGGCCTGCCTCGCCTCGTAGCCCGTCCATCCAGCCGCGAGCCAACGGTCAGCACAGGCACGAAAGGAGGTCCGGATGACACAGGCGTCGCTCGACGATCTCGACCTCGTTCTCATGACGATGGCGAAGACGATCGTCGACAACGCGGACTACTTCGCCCAGCTCGACTCGATCGTCGGGGACGGCGACTTCGGCTACTCCCTGCGGAACGGCTGGGAGGTGATCCTGGCCGACTACGACACGTTCGACCACGCGAGCGCGGGGGCGATCCTCAAGAAGGTCGGCCTCACCCTGACCGGCAAGGTCGGAGGCGTGAGCGGGCCGATCTGGGGAACGGCCTTCCTGCGGGCCGGCGTGACCGCCGGCGACCGGACCGAGCTGGCTCCGGAAGATGCCATCGCGATGCTCCGGGCCGCCATCGGCGGGATCATGGCCCGCGGCGGCGCCTCCCTCGGCGAGAAGACGCTCCTCGACGCGCTCGTCCCGGCGACCGACAGCCTCGAGGCCTCGATCGCCGACCCGACGATGGCCGGCGACCACGGGGT
>JBBSAS010000163.1:0-4402 GCA_038252055.1 Candidatus Limnocylindrales bacterium | reverse complement strand
GCTCGGGACCCTCACCCGGCACTTCCTCCTGATGACCGCGACGCCCCACAACGGCAAGGAGGAGGACTTCCAGCTGTTCATGGCGCTGCTCGACGGCGACCGCTTCGAGGGCAAGTTCCGCGACGGCGCCCACACCGCGGATGTGTCGGACCTGATGCGCCGGATGGTCAAGGAGAACCTGCTCAAGTTCGACGGGACGCCCCTGTTCCCCGAGCGGATCGCGTACACCGTCCCCTACAAGCTGTCCGACGACGAGGCCCGTCTCTATGCCGATGTCACGGAATACGTCCGCGAGGAGTTCAACCGAGCGGAGGCTCTCCAGAACGACAAGCGCGCGGGGACCGTCGGCTTCGCGCTCACGATCCTCCAGCGTCGCCTGGCCTCGTCACCCGAGGCGATCTACCAGTCGCTGCGTCGCCGCCGCGAGCGCCTGGAGCGCCGGCTGCGCGAGCTCGAGGTCGTCCAGCGAGGCGGCCAGATCGCCCGGGCGGCAGCCGACGAGGACGTCCCGGAGCTCGACGCCGAGGACATCGAGGACATCGAGGACGCGGCCGACGACGAGCTCGAGGCCGCCGAGGAGCAGATCCTCGATCAGGCCACCGCGGCCGGCACCATCGCGGAGCTCAAGCTCGAGATCGGCACGCTGCAGCGCCTCGAGGGGCTCGCCCTCAAGGTGCGCAACGGTGGCAACGACAAGAAGTGGGTCGAGCTCGCCACGCTCCTGGGGGAGATCTTCACGCCCGCGGGCCTGAAGGGCGCCGCCGAAGGGCTCAAGCCCTACGGCTCGGGGCCCATCCCGCCGCCCACGCCCTCGCCGCATCAGAAGCTCGTCCTGTTCACCGAGCACCGCGACACCCTCACCTACCTCCACGGCAAGATCACCACGCTGCTCGGCCGGCCCGAGGCCATCGTCATCATCCACGGCGGCATGGGCCGGGAGGACCGCCTGCGCGCGCAGGAGTCGTTCAAGACGAACCCCGACGTCGCGGTCCTGCTCGCCACCGACGCGGCGGGGGAGGGGATCAACCTCCAGCGCGCCCACCTGATGGTCAACTACGACCTGCCCTGGAACCCCAACCGGATCGAGCAGCGCTTCGGGCGCATCCACCGTATCGGCCAGCAGGAGGTATGCCATCTCTGGAACCTGGTCGCCGATGAGACCCGCGAGGGCGACGTCTACCGCACGCTCCTGACGAAGCTCGAGGAGGCACGCGGCGCCCTGGGCGGCCAGGTGTTCGACGTCCTGGGCAAGGTCCAGTTCGAGGGTCGGCCCCTGCGCGAGCTCCTCATCGAGGCGATCCGCTACGGCGACCAACCCCACGTCCGCGCTCGCCTGACGCAGGTCGTCGAGCACGCGTTCGACGCCGACGAGCTGCGTGACCTGCTCGACGAGAAGGTGCTCGTCCACGACGCGATGGACGCCAGCCGCGTCCAGCATATCCGCGAGGACATGGAGCGCGCCGATGCGCGCCGGCTCCAGCCCCACTACGTGGAGTCCTTCTTCCTCGAGGCGTTCGCGAGGCTCGGCGGCTCGGTGAAGCAGCGCGAGCCACGCCGCTACGAGGTGACCTTCGTCCCGGCACCTGTCCGCAACCGGGACCGGCTCATCGGCCTGGGCGAGCCCATCATGCCCCGCTACGAGCGGATCGCCTTCGAGAAGCCGCTGGTCAACCCGCAGGGCCAACCGTTGGCAGCGTTCGTGCATCCCGGCCACCCGCTGCTGGGTGCCACGATCGATCTGACGCTCCAACGCCACCGCGACCTGCTCCGGCGCGGCACCGTCCTCGTGGACGAGCGCGATCCCGGCACCAGCCCGCGCGTCCTCTTCTACCTCGAGCTCGCGATCCAGGACGGCAGCCTGACGCGCTCGGGCGATCGCCGGGTCATCAGCAGGCAGATGCTCTACGTGGAGCTCGACGCCGAGGGCGCCGCGCGCCACATCGCCTATGCGCCGTACCTCGACTACCGCCCCCTCGCGGCGGGCGAACCCGATGTCGAGGCCATCCTCGCCCGCCCGGAATGCACCTGGATCACCCGCGAACTCGAGCAGCGAGCTCTCGGCCACGCGATCGCCAACGTGGTCCCGGCACACCTCGCCGAGGTCCGGGACCCCAAGCTCGCGCTCCTCGCCAAGACCGAGGCGGCGGTCAAGGACCGGCTGACCAAGGAGATCACCTACTGGGACCACCGCGCGGAGGACCTCCGGGCCCAGGAGCAGGCGGGCAAGGTCAACGCGCGGCTCAACTCGGACGAGGCCCGCAAGCGCGCGGACAGCCTCGAGGCCCGCCTGGTCAAGCGCATGGAGGAGATCGCCCTCGAGCGCCAGATCTCGCCGCTGCCGCCGGTCGCGCTTGGGGGACTGCTCGTCGTGCCGGCGGGGCTGCTCGCGGCGATGACCGGGACGGTCGACCGACCCCCGACCCACCCGGTCGAGACCCAGGCGTCCGCCGCGAGGGCCCGCAAGGCCGTGATGGCGGTGGAGGCGGCGCTCGGCTTCGAGCCGACCGACCGTGAGTTCGAGCAGCTCGGCTACGACATCGAGAGCCGCGTTCCGGGGACCGGGAAGCTCAGGTTCATCGAGGTCAAGGGCCGGGTCGCCGGCGCGGACTCGATCACCGTCACCCGCAACGAGATCCTGTACTCGCTCAACAAGCCCGACGACTTCATCCTGGCCATCGTCGAGTTCCAGGACGAGACAAGGCACCGCATCCACTACCTGCGCCAGCCCTTCGGGCGCGAACCCGACTTCGCCGAGACCAGCCGCAACTACCAGATGGCCGAGCTCATCGCCCGGGCGAAAACTCCGAACTGAGCGCCTTGACCTACACGATAACAGCGTTATCATCACCCTTATGAGCGGCATCAGGAAGCGCCATTTCTCCGGCCTGGGTTGGATCTCCGATCGCGACGGCGTGCCGGTCGCGGTGACGGCTGCCGGCTCGGGCAGCGTCCGGCTCGCAACCGGCGTGGTCGGCACCAAGGAGGCGGCCGAGATCATCGGCGTGCGTCCGTCCAACTTCGTGCGCGACTGGGCCAGCCGCGCGGACTTCCCCCGTCCCGTCTCGGAGCTGTCCAGCGGCCGCGTCTGGTCACGGCCCGAGGTGCTCGCATTCAGGGAATCCGCCACTCCGCCGTCCCACGAGCGGCTGGCGGCCATCGCGCGCCGCGCCGTGTGGTGGCAGGACCCCGACACCACGCTCGCCCGCCCGCCCATTCTCGCGGCCCGCGTCCTTGCGACAAGCTCGCTCGATGATGTCCGCGACCTGGCTCGCGCCTTCGGTCGCGACACGCTGCGCAAGGCCGTCATGGACGCCCCGCCCGGCATCTTAGACGCGCGCTCGTGGAGCTTCTGGCTCCTCGTGCTCGGTCTCGACCGCTCCACGCCGCTGCCGACGCGGAGCGCCCGGTGAGCACGGCCGAGCGACTCGCGAGGTTTGCCCGCCTGCCGACCGCCACCGGCCTCAACACGGCCATCCTCCCCCCTCCGCAACGCGAGCTGTGGGAGGTCCTGGGTTCCGTCCCGCTCGACTTCGTTCTGTATGGCGGAACGGCTCTCGCGCTCTGGCGCGGCCACCGCCAGTCAGTCGATTTCGACTTCTTCTCCTCGGAGCCCTTCGCGCCGCGAGACGTGCTGGCGTCGCTGTCCTGGCTGGGCCGGGTCGAGATCCTGGACTCGAAGCAGGACACCCTCACGATCATGACGCCGTCCGAGGTCCGGCTCTCGTTCTTCGGCGGCATGGACCTCCAGGTCGTCGCTCAGCCGTCTCTCGCACCCGACAACGGCGTCGTGCTCGCGTCCATCTTCGATCTGGCCGGCACCACGGCCAAGGCACTGCTCGACCGATCGGAGTCGAAGGACTACCTTGACATCGACGAACTGCTCGCCCCGGAGCTGACGCTCCCGGACATCGTCGGCTTCGCCACGACCATCTTCGAGCCGAGCTTTGTCTTCCCCGGAGCCCTGTTTCTCAAGTGCCTCGTGAGCCTGGAGGACGGCACGGCGCCGGATGTCCCCGCAGATGTCCGCGCCCGGCTGGAAGACGCCGTGCGTGACGCATGGCAATCGGAAATCCCGGTCATCGGACCGTTCGCGTCGCGAATCACGCCATGGATCGCTTGACGGGCCACCGGACAGCCATGCACTGCCACCCGGACCACGCGGAGGCTGGCACGCTTGCCTCCGGACAACAACCTCCCAGGACACGCACCTTCCAAGGCAGGACGACCCGATGACCGACGCGCCCGTGCGCACCCGCAAGAAGCTCATCGAGGTCGCGCTGCCGCTCGAGGCGATCAACGTCGCGTCCGCCCGCGAGAAGTCCATCCGCCACGGGCACCCCAGCACGCTCCACCTGTGGTGGGCCCGCCGTCCGCTCGCCGCCGCGCGGGCGGTGATCTTCAG
>JBBSAS010000162.1:0-4433 GCA_038252055.1 Candidatus Limnocylindrales bacterium | reverse complement strand
GGTGGGCGAGGGGGCCGGGATCGTGCACTTCCTGCTCGGCGCGAACGAAGCGCCCCACGTCCGGCCGAAGGGGTTCCAGCCCTCGTAGAAGTAGCCCGTCGCCGTCCGCTCCGGTCCGCCGACGACGCCGGCGCCGCGGGCGGCGCGCTTGATCCAGCCGTTGTTGTACTTCGTCCAGGCGGGGAACTCGCTCTCCACCTTCGAGAGGTCCAGGTAGCCGCGGACGACCTTCGGGCCGGCGCAGCCCGCCTGCCAGCGGCCACCCGTCGCCGCGTCGATCTCGATCCCGTACTTCGTGTTGTCCACCTCGTCGGGGACGGTGCCCTCGATGAACCACTCCTTCACGGTCTTCCGGGTGAAGGGCCCTGGCTTCATCCCGCTGTTCGCGTCGACGGACGCCTGGACGACGCCCTTTGGCCGCCGGAAGCTCGCGATCGGCGTGCCCTTGCTCGCCTGGGTGAGGAACGACTGCCAGAGCGAGGCGGCGGACTCGAGGGCGACCACGCCGCGGGGAGGCGCGGAGTTGTCGCTGTTCCCCATCCAGGTGCCCACGACGAGGGCGGGGGCCTTCGGATCCTTGGGCGGGGCCAGGAAGCCGACGGCGGTCAGGTCGATCGTCGAGTCGGTCGTTCCGGTCTTGAGAGCCGCCGGTCGTCGCTTGCTGCCGTCCTTGATCGCGCGCGCGCTCCAGAACGGGTTCTGGGCCGGGTCGGTGTTGCTCGCGAGGATGTCGGTCATGATGAAGGCCGCCTGCGAGCTGACGACGCGCTTGCCCTTCGCCGGGGCGCCCTCGAGGGGCCAGATCTTCTCGCCCTTCGCGTTCTTGACCCCGAGGATCGTGGTCCTCGGCATCAGGACACCGCTGTTGGCGATCGCGCCGTAGGCGCCGATGAGGTCGATCATGTGGACCTCGACCGTCCCGATCGCGATCGACCCACCGCCCGGGTTGGACGCCGCCTGGTAGCGGATTCCGAAGTCCTTGGCCCGCTCGAAGACGCGGTCGGGCCCGATCCGGATGGCCGCCTTGATGGCCGGGATGTTGAGCGACACCTGGATCGCCTGGCGCAGGCGCAGCGGTCCGCGCTCCTGGCGGTCGGCATCGACCGGTGTCCAGCCGCCGCCGAAATCGGTGACCACGTCCATGAAGAGCGAGGCCGCGGTGAGCGTCTTGTCGTCGATCCCGACGATGTAGCTGATCGGCTTCATCGCGGAGCCGGGCTGGCGCCAGCCGTCCTCGAGGACGTCGAACTGCGGCTGGAACTTCTTGTTGCCCTTCAGGTAGAACCCGGCGCTGCCCGTGTATGCGTAGACCTGACCGGTCCGGTAGTCGATCGCGGCGAGGGCGGCATTGTGGACGCCGGTCCCTTTCATGTTCGCGATCCACTGGCGGGACGAAAGGCCGAGCCGCTTGAGGTACGCGGAGAGGTCCTTCGAGTTCGGCGCCCGCGCGCCGGCCTCGACCCACTTCTCGGCCATCCGCTGCATCCGCCAGTCGAGCGTGGTGGTGACGCGGAAGCCGCCGGTATCGACCTCGGGGCAGCTGTCGGCGGCCGCGTCGCCGCAGAGGATCGAGCCGAGCTGGTGGCGGACCTGGAGGACGAAGTGCGGGGCCAGGATCTGCTTGTTCGGCGGAGGGGTCAGGACGACCGGCTCCTCCATCGCCCGGTCGTAGTCCTCGGTCGTGTACTGGCCGGCGGTCAGGACCGACCGCGTCTTCATGAACTCGAGGATCTGGTTGCGCCGTCGCACGATCGGCGCGTCCGCGGGGACCACGAGTCGCGTCTCGGTGCAGCTGTCGTCCACCGGAGCGCCGTTCGGCTTCGTGCACTCCTCGACGGCGTTGCGCATCAGGTCGTAGGCGGTCGGCGACTTCGGGATCCCGGCGAGGATCGCGGCCTGGGCAAGGGTCAGCTTGCTCATGTCGGTGATGCCCCAGTAGCCCCGGGCGGCGGCCGCGACGCCATAGCTGTTGTTGCCGTAGAAGTTGTCGTTCAGGTAGGCGGTGATGATTCCCTGCTTCCCGTTCTCGCTCGGGAAGGCCTGGGTGAGGCGGATCGACTGGATGATCTCGCGGATCTTCCGCTCGTAGGTCGTCGTGAAGGCCGATTCGGGCAGGAGCCGGTTCCGGACCAGCTGCTGGGTGATCGTGGAGCCACCGCGGGCGTTGCCGGAGAGGGTGTCGAGGCCCGCCGCCACGATGCCGGCCGGGTCGAACCCGGCATTCTCCCAGAAGGTCTTGTCCTCGACCGAGGTCGTCGCGTCGACGACGAGGGGCGAGATCTCGTCGAAGGTGACGACGTCCCGGCGCTCGCGGGCGAACGTGGCGAGCTGGACCTTGCCGGACCGGTCGAAGACGCGCGTCTCCTCGGAGAACGTGATCTCGCCGAAGACCTTCGCGGGGTCCGGGAGGCCCGTGCTGTAGTACGAGTAGGCGCTGACGACGCCGGCGAAGCCGACAAGGCCGACGACGAGGAGGGAGGCGAAGAGGAAGAGGGGGATCGCGATCGCGACGCCGGCGACGGCTCGCCTCCCGGTGGAGGGTCGCTTGCCGGAGCCGTTCCGGCGTCGGCGCTCTCGCCGCGCGAGGCTGGTCTGCATGGCGTCGGTCACGATAGCATAGCGGTCATGGATTCCCGTTCGGTTCCCCCGGAGTCGTGTGACGCCTGCCCGTCGCACGGTGTGACGCCATGAGCGCGACGCACCTCGCCGCGCTCCTCGCCGACCTGCGCTGGCGCGGGCTCATCCACGACGTGACCGAGGGCCTCGAGCCGCGTCTTGCGACCGGTGAGACGATCCGCGCCTACAACGGGTTCGATCCCACGTTCCGCTCGCTCCACGTCGGGAACCTCGTGCCGATCTTCGGGCTCATGCGGCTCCAGCGAGCCGGGGGCCAGCCGGTCGCCCTCGTGGGCGGCGCCACCGGCCTGATCGGCGACCCGTCCGGGCGGGCGAGCGAGCGCCAGCTCCTCGACCGGTCGGCCGTGCAGGCGAACGTCCATGCGATCCGCGACCAGCTGGCGCGCTACCTGGACTTTGCGCCGGGGCCGACCCAGGCTCTTGTCGTCAACAACCTCGACTGGCTCGGCGAGGTGCGCCTGCTCGACTTCCTCCGCGACGTGGGAAAGCACTTCACGGTCCCGTACATGCTCGACAAGGACTCGGTGCAGACGAGGATGGAGCGGGGGCTCTCCTTCACCGAGTTCAGCTACATGCTCCTGCAGGCGGCCGACTTCGCGCACCTCCGGCGCTCGTATGGAGTGGAGCTCCAGTGCGGCGGGGCCGACCAGTGGGGCAACATCACGGCGGGCCTCGAGCTCATCCGCCGGACGACCCACGGTGGGCCGAGCGGCGCCGCCGCGGCGCACGGGCTCGCGTATCCGCTCCTCCTCGCGGCGTCGGGCGCGAAGTTCGGCAAGAGCGTCGCCGGCGACTCGATCTGGCTCGACGCATCACTGACCTCGCCGTACCGCTTCTACCAGTACTGGCTCGACGCGGACGACCGCGACATCGGGGTCTACCTCCGCTGGTTCACGATGCTCGATCACGGCCGGATCGAGGAGATCGAAGCCGAGCACGCCGCGGCGCCGGAGCGCCGGACCGCACAGCGGATCCTTGCCCGGGACGTCACCGAGCTCACCCACGGCCGGGGGGCCGCCGAGCGGGTGGCCCGCGTCAGCGAGATCCTCTTCGGCCTCGACCCCGCGGGCGCCGATTCCCAGACGCTGGCCGATCTCGCGGCGGAGATCCCGTCCGCCGCCTGGCCCGAGGGGACCGAACCGCGCGACGTCGTCTCGATCCTCGTCGCGACGGGCAGCGCCACGTCCCGGGCAGAGGCGCGGCGGCTCGTGGAGCAGGGCGGGGTCGGCGTGAACGGGCAGCCGGTGCGCGACCCGGCGGCGACCTTCACGACCGACGACCTCCTCGCGGGGCGCTATCTCCTCGTGCGGCGCGGGAAGCGCGATCAGCGCGTCCTGGTCCGCGGACAGGGGGGCGCGTGATCGTGCCCGCGCGGGGCCACGTCCAGGTCATCAGCGGCTGCATGTTCAGCGGCAAGACCGACGAACTCCTCCGGCTCCTCCGCCGGGCCGAGATTGCCCGCCGCCGGATCCTCCTCGTCCGGCCCGCGGTCGACGACCGGACCGAGCTCGAGGTCGTCCGCAGCCGTTCCGGCGCTGCTTTCCAGAGCAAGGTCGTGGCCGATCCCGCCGAGATCGAGACGCTGGCCAAGGACGCCTGGGCCGACCTCATCGCGATCGAGGAGGCGCAGTTCTTCCCGGAGAGCCTCGTGGGGGTCGTCGAGGAGCTCGCCGCGGCGGGCCGAACGGTGGTCTGCTGCGGTCTCAACACCGACTTCCGAGGCCGCCCGTTCGGCCCGATGCCGCGCCTCCTCGCGGTCGCCGACGGGGTGACCTCGCTCACGGCGATCTGCACGG
>JBBSAS010000161.1:0-4439 GCA_038252055.1 Candidatus Limnocylindrales bacterium | reverse complement strand
GAACGCTCCCGCACGCGCGGCCTCGCCCGCGCTCGTGCTCGCGATCATCGCGCTCGTCATCGCCGCCCTCGCGGTCGGCGCTACGGTCCTGGGACCGCGCGTCGGGGGCGCGGTCGGCGGCTATGGCCCCGGCATGATGGGCGGGGGCTACGGCCCCGGCATGATGGGCGGCTCCTGGGCCGGTACCGACGGCACCGGCGCCGCGCAGCCGGGCGATGCGGGATTCGTGGCCGGCACCACGGCCACCCCGCGCGCGATCAAGGTCATCGCAGGTCCTGGCTTCTCGTTCGAGCCATCCACGATCGCAATCGCTCGCGGCGAGACGGTGACGTTCGAGGTCACGACCATCGGCCCCCTGGTCCACGAATTCATGGTGGGGCCGGCCGACGCCGTGGCCGCCGACCGCAAAGGAACGCTCGAGGTCGCGGACATCGGGATGATGCAGTCGAAGTCGCTCACGTACACGTTCGATGGCAGCGGGCCGTACGCCTTCGCCTGCCACGTCGCAGGCCACTTCGAGGCGGGCATGCGCGGTTCGATCACGGTGGTGGGCTGAAACGCAGACGCAACTCCGCGACCGAACGCGCGAAGGCGCCCGTTCGCGGTCACCCCGCATACTACGGGGGAGTATTCGGCCCGCGATGCGCCGGGCGATGGCAGGGGGTTGCACTGATGACGGGACGACAACGCGCCGAGGAAGGGGCCGCCAGAGCGTCTGAGCACGACGGCCACGCGATGGCAGACGGCCAGGGCAGCCATGACAAGCATGCCGGCCACTCGGTCGCGATGTTCCGAGACCGCTTCTGGCTCAGCCTGCTCCTGACGATCCCGGTCGTCGCCTGGAGCGCCGACCCGCAGGCCTGGCTCGGCTACACCGCCCCGGTCTTCCCCGGGTCCGAGTGGATCCCGGCCGTGCTCGGGACGGTCGTCTTCCTCTACGGCGGGCTCGTCTTCCTCCGCGGCGCTGCGGGCGAGCTGCGCGACCGCGCGCCCGGGATGATGACCCTCATCTCGCTCGCGATCCTCGTCTCCTTCATCACGAGCTGGGCGGGCACGCTCGGTCTGTTCGAGGTCGAGATCTGGTGGGAGCTGGCCACCCTGATCACGATCATGCTGCTGGGCCACTGGATGGAGATGCGCTCGATCGCCCAGGCCCGCGGCGCCCTCACGGCCCTCGCCGAGCTGCTGCCCGACACGGCGGAGCGGGTGACCGCCGACGGAAACGAGACCGTCGCCCTGGCCGACCTCGCGGTCGACGACGTCGTCCTCGTCCGGCCGGGCGCCCGGGTCCCCGTGGACGGCACGATCAGCGAAGGGTCCGCCGACCTCGACGAGTCGATGATCACCGGGGAGTCGCGGACGGTCCCGCGCGAGGCCGGCGATCCGGTCGTCGCCGGCACGGTCGTCGCCGGTGGAAGCCTCCGCGTCCGGGTCACGGCGACCGGGGACGATACGGCACTCTCGGGGATCATGCGGATGGTCGCCGCCGCCCAGGCGTCGGCCTCGCGGGCCCAGGCGCTCGCCGATCGCGCGGCAGCCATCCTCTTCTACGTCGCCCTCGGCGCCGGCCTCGTCACGCTCGCCTTCTGGACGCTGCAGGGCGACCCCTCGGGAGCCCTGGTCCGGACGGCAACGGTCCTCGTCATCGCCTGCCCCCACGCCCTCGGGCTCGCGATCCCGCTCGTGATCGCGATCTCCACCTCGCTCGGCGCCCGGAACGGGCTCCTCGTGAAGAACCGGATCGCCCTCGAACGGGCGCGTGAGCTCGACACGGTGATCTTCGACAAGACCGGCACGCTCACCGAGGGGCGTCCGGCCCTCGTGGCCATCGCGGCGGCGGACGAGGAGCGGGCCCTCTCGCTCGCGGCCGCGGTGGAGGCCGACTCGGAGCATCCCCTCGCCCGGGCCATCGTGGCCGCGGCCGCCGAGCGCGGGATGACGCCGCTCGTGGCGACCGACTTCGAATCGCTGCCGGGTCGCGGAGCCCGGGCCAAGGTCGACGGGGTCGAGGTTTCCGTCGGCGGGCCGCGCCTCCTCGACGACCTGGGCCTGGCGCCCGACGCGGCCAGCGACGCCTGGGCCGCCGAGGGGCGGACGATCCTCCATGTCGTCGCGGACGGCACCGTGGTCGGGGCCCTGGGCCTCGAAGACGAGATCCGGCCCGAGTCGGCGGCCGCCGTCGCCCGCCTCCACGCGATGGGCCTGCGCGTTGCGATGATCACCGGCGACGCGACAGCTGTCGCCGACTCGGTCGCAGCGCGCCTCGGCATCGACGAGGTCGCCGCGCAGGTCCTGCCCGCCGACAAGGCCGCTGCGGTGGCCCGGTTCCAGGAGGGCGGCCGGAAGGTCGCGATGGTCGGCGACGGCGTGAACGACGCGCCCGCGCTCGCGACGGCCGACGTCGGGATCGCGATCGGGGCGGGCACGGACGTGGCCGTCGAGTCCGCCGGGATCGTCCTCGTCCGTAACGATCCTCGCGACGTGGCCGGGGCGATCGACCTTTCGCGGGCAACCTACGCGAAGATGGTCCAGAACCTCGTCTGGGCCACCGCCTACAACCTCGTGGCGATCCCGGTCGCGGCGGGCGTGCTCGTCCCCTGGGGCCTGGACCTCCCGATGGCCGTGGGCGCCATCGCGATGAGCCTCTCCACGATCATCGTGGCCGCCAACGCCCAGCTGCTCCGGCGCCTGGACCTCCGGGCCGGCCGGGAGACCTCGGCCGGGGCGGCTCCCCGAGTCGCTGCTGAGCCGCCGTCCCCTTCCGCCGCCTGAACGCGATCGGGTCGGAAGGTCCCAGCGGCCTTAACGGCTGGCGTGGCACGGTGTCCGCATGGTGCTGGGGCCTACCACGAATCGCACAACAATCGGCGCCGCAGCGCTCCGCTGCGTACTACCGGGAGCGTGCCCTCGACCTGGCGACCCACACGGCCACGGGCAGGGACGCCAGATCGTCCGATGTCGCCGGCCCGCCTACGTTTCGCCACCCGCATCTCGCCAGTCCCCGTCTACGGCGAGGCGGGCGACGCTGTCCTCCGCCCGCGAACTGTCCCCGGCGACGTCATCGACGCGCGCACCAGCGGCAACGCCCTTCCAGAACTCGACAGCGGCCCGTTCGTAGAGGAGGCCCATCGGCAGGGTCACCCCTTGCCAATGCTCGACGGTGCGCGCCGCCTTGTCCGAGCCGTTGAGCCCGCGCTCCGCGCGCCGGTCGTCCTCGTAGCGGGCGAGGGCAGCGCGATGGATCGCGAGTTGCGCTACCGCAAGAGCTCGGCGCTCGTCGGTTGACCCCAAATCCGCGAAGAACAGTTGGAGCAGGCCGGCATCGCGCAACTCGGTCGGTTTCTGTGCGGGCGTTGCGAGCCATTCCCGGATCGCCGCGCGGCCGCGGTCGGTGATCGTGAAGAGCCGCCGCCGCCGCCTCTCCGCCTCGCGCTCCTCTGTCAACAGACCCAACTCGACCAGGCGTCCCGGCTCCTTGTAGAGAAGGGCGTGGGGGAATGACCAGAAATGGCCGATCGTCGCCGCCACGTGGCGCTTGAGCTCGTAGGGCGTGGACGGACCTTCCCGCTGGATCAGGCCCAGCACGAGGTACGACGTCGAAGTCAGGTGGGCGGGTGGTGCGGTGGCCGTGTCGATTGACATATCATCCAGAAGATACCATACTTATACGACGGTTGTGAAGAGACGATGCCTCGACGCAGAACGCTCTGTGCGGCAGACCGACCTCCTCTTGGCCACGCACCCTCCGTTCGAGGGCGGCAATTCAAAGGAGAACGTCATGGTCGCAGCGAAGATCAAGGATAGTGTCACGCTCAAAGAGGCAATGCGGGTCCTGGCCGGGGCCGTCAAGAAGGCTGAGGAGATCGCCCAGCCCCAGGACATCGCCGTCTGCGATGTCGGGGGCAACCTGAAGGCCCACTACCGGATGGACGGCGCGAACATCGGCAGCGTCCACATCGCGATCAACAAGGCCTACACGGCCATCGCGTTCCAGTGTGAGACCAAGGACCTTACGGACCTGACCCGTCCTGACGCTTCGCTCTTCGGTTTGAGCGATGCGCACGGCGGCCGTCTCTGCGTCTTCCCCGGTGGCGTCCTGCTCGTCCGCAACGGCAGCATCGTGGGCGCCGTGGGCGTGTCCAGCGGGACTGTCGAGCAGGACCAGGCTGTGGCCGAGGCAGGCGCAGCAGCCTTCTGATTCTGCCCCTGCGTCCGACGTTCCGCGGGCGCACCGGTTCCCAGAATGGCGGAACGCGACGCATCCACGTGGGTGGAGCAGGAGAGTGCCCCGCCCACGCGACAAGTACGGCAAGGGAGAAACGGCGTGAGGAAGTTCCTGAATGATCCCAAGACGTTCGTCACCGAGTTCCTCGAGGGCGTCGCCCTCGCCTCGGACGGCACGCTCAAGTTCGAGCCGAAGTACAACCTGATCTACCGGG
>JBBSAS010000160.1:0-4465 GCA_038252055.1 Candidatus Limnocylindrales bacterium | reverse complement strand
GTGCTCCGCAGCTCCGGCACCCGCAGGAGCGCGGCGAGGGCCACGTAGACGGCCAGGCCCAGCGACCCGGCCGCGACGAGGAGCACCGCCGTGGCGAGGGTCCCCGGATCGCCCGGCAGGAGCGAGCCGAGGACGTCGTACGACCGGTCCGTCACGAGTCCCGCCCCGACGCCCGCGGCGAGGTACCAGAGGTGGGCACGGCCCAGGCGCAGCAAGCCGAAGCCCGCGTGGCCGGCGCGGAAGGCAAGGAGGAGGAGGAGCGCCTCCACCCAGGACGCGAAGGTCACCCCGAGGGCGAGGCCGAGGATCCCGAGGGGCGCCACGAGGTACGTGGCCGTGCCCACCGCGACCGCGACGGCCGCGAAGGCCGCGGCCACCGGGATCCACGTGTTGCGGGCCGCGAAGAAGGCCCGGGAGAGAACGATGATCACGGCCTCCGTCGGCAGCGCGGCAAGGAACCCGAGGAACGCGGTCCCGGTCAGCGCGATGCCCGCGTCCCCGACGCGCCCGAAATCGATCACGAGGTCCACGGCCTGGACCGCGACGCCCGCGGCGATGCAGACGACCGGCACCATGACGAACCCCAGGAGCCGCAGGGCCCGGATCACGAGCGCCACGTACTCGTCGATCTGGCCGGCGGCCACGCGCTGCGAGAGGGCCGGCAGGGCGACGATGCCGAGAGGGTACGCGATCGTGCCGAGCGGAATCTGGAAGATCGTGAAGGCGAGGGCGAACGCCCCGATCGCGCCCGGCTCGAGGGTGGAGCCGAGCATCGTGAGGAAGAGGAGGGTCAGCTGGCTGCCGGCCAGCCCGATCGCCCGGGGACCGAGGAGGATAAGCGTTCGGCGAGCCTCCGCGTCCCGGAGGTCGATGCGCGGCGTGTAGACGAAACCGACCTTTCGGAAGACCGGTCCGATCTGCACGAGGAACGTTGCCACGGCCCCGATCACCGTCCCCCAGGCGAGCCCCGCGAGGCCGAACGAGGGGACCAGCAGCACGGCCGCGATGATGATCACGACGTTGTAGGCAATCGGGGCGACGACCGAGGCCGCGAACCGGCCGGCCGAGTTGAGGACGCTCGTGGCGACGGCAGAGAGGGCGAGGAAGATCGGGCTCAGGAGGAGGATCCTCGTCAGCTCCACGAGCCGCTCCGTGTCGGCGGGACCGAAGCCGGGCGCGATGATCGGGGCGAGCCACGGCGCCGCCACGAGAGCCACGACCGCGAGGAGGGCGAGGAGCAGGAGCAGCATGTTCGCGATCGTCGAGACGACCCGCCACGCGCGGGCCCGCTCCCCCGTCGCGACGAGGGTCGCGATCGTCGGGATGACGGCCGAGGCGAGCGCCCCCGCCGCCACGAGCTGGAAGAGGAAGTCGGGGATCCGGAAGGCGGCCGTGTAGATGTCGAGGTCGCGTCCGATCCCCAGGCTGGCCGCGATCACCGCCACCCGGACCCAGCCGAGGACGCGGGAGACGAGGAGTGCCCCGGTGACGACCGCGCCGGCCCGGGCGAGGTCGCGGACGGAGCTGCTCACCGGGGCGGCGGGGCGCCGGCGGCCCGGGGGTGCGCCCGCCGGTAGACGCTCCGGAGGCGCCCGGGCGCCACGTGCGTGTAGACCTGCGTCGTCGCCAGGTCGGCGTGGCCCAAGAGCTCCTGCACGACCCGCAGGTCGGCGCCGCCCTCGAGCAGGTGGGTCGCAAAGGAGTGACGGAGGGTGTGGGGCGTTGCCTCCTCGGGCAGACCGGCCCGGTCCGACGCGCGGCGCAACCGGTAGCGCATCCCCCGGACGCCGAGCGGAGCGCCGCGGTGGTTCACGAAGAGCGCATCGGTGCGACGCGGCGAGGGCGAGCGGGCGAGGAGCACAGGACGCCCATCGGCCAGGTAGGCCGCAAGCGCATCGACGGCGGGCCGGCCGAGGAGGCTCATCCGCTCCTTGCGGCCCTTGCCGGCGACCCGGACCTCGCGGCGGGCGAGGTCGATCGATCCCAGGCGCGTGCCGGCCAGCTCGGAGATCCGCAGGCCGGCCGCGTACGCGGTCTCGACGAGGGCAACGTCCCGCAGGGCGAGCGCGTGCCGGAGGGCGGCGGGCGCCGCTCGGTCCTCCCCGGTGGCCGCGCGTCCCCCGCCGGACGTCTGAGCGCCCGCTGCGCCGGGCCGGCGCATCTCCGGGTCCTCGTCGCCGGCCGCTGCGACGAGCCGCGCCACCTCGTCGACGGCGAGGACCGCCGGGAGGCGGCGTGCGCGGCGCGGCGTGGCGAGCACCGCCCACGGGTCGGCATCGACGAGTCCGCTGCGGCGCGCCCACCGGTAGAACGAGCGGATCGCGGCGAGACGCTGGCCGACCGTGCTCCGGGCGTGGCCCTCGGTCAGCTCGCCGAGATAGGCGCGCAGCGTGGCGCGATCGGGCGTCTGCCAGGGGGCGTGGCGCTCGTGGAGCCAGCCGAGGTACGTCGCGACGGCGGTCGCATACGCCCGTTGCGTGTGCGGGGATGCGTCGCGGGCGGCGAGGCTCGCCAGGAATCGCTCGAGCGCGTCCTCGCCGTTCACGCGGGACGCGCCGCCCGCGGCTTCCTCGCCGCCGACCGAGGGGCCTGTCCCCCGCTCGATGCCCGGCCGCGGGTCGTCCGTGGCTTCCGAGCCGGCCGGGCGAGCGCCGCGGGGTTCGGCTCTCCGCCCGCGATCCGGCGCCCCGGCTCGAGGCTCTCGTCGCCGAGCGGCACGGTCGCCCCGCAGGCGAGGCAGATCGCCGACGCCTCGTCGGCCCGGGCGAGGGGCCCGCCGTCCGGGTCATGAAGCGGGCCGAGCGGCTCGCGGGAGGTCGTGAAGTCGCACTTGGGGTAGCGCGAGCAGCCCCAGAAGACGGATCCGGTCCGCCGGGCTCGTCGCGCCACGAGGTGCCCCTTCCCGCACGTCGGGCAGGCAACCTCGAAGGGGAGCGGATCCGGAGGCGGCGGGCCGTCCTTGCGGATGTGGCGGCACTCGGGGTAGCGGTCGCAGCCGACGAAGGCACCGTAGCGGCCCCGCTTCACCGCCAGCCGGCCCCCGCTCGCCTCTCCGCACTCCGGGCACGGCTCCCCGGCCCCGGCCATCTCCGGCAGCTCGGGCTCCTCGCCCGGGACCGGCCGCGACTCCTTGTGCTCCGGGTAGAGCGAGCAGGCAAGGAAGCGGCCGTTCCTCCCGAACCGGATGACCATCGGGTGGCCGAGCGAACAGACTTCGTCGGTCGGCCACGTCGGCCGCCCCTTCGGCCAGGCATCGACCGACGCGCGGAGGCGGCCGTAGAAGTCACGCAGGAGCGGCACCCAGGGCCGCTCCCCGCTCGCCACGTCGTCGAGCCCCTCCTCCATCCGGGCCGTGAAGGCGGGATCGACGTACTCGGCCACGTTCTCCACGAGCAGGTCCGTCACCACCTCGGCAACGGGCTCGGGATGGAGCCGGCGCTCCCGCACGACGACGTAGCCACGATCCACGATCGTCGAGATCGTCGCCGCGTACGTCGAGGGTCGCCCCACGCCGTTCTCCTCGAGCGCCTTCACGAGGGTCGCCTCGCTGTACCGCGGCGGCGGCTCGGTGAAGTGCTGGGTCGGGACGACGGCGCTCACCTCCGTGACGTCGGCGGCCTGGAGCGGCGGAAGCGTCCGCTCAGCTTCCTCCTCGCCCTCGTCGCGGCCCTCGGTGTAGACCGCGGCGAAGCCGTCGAAGAGGGTCCGGGTGGCGCTCGCCCGCAGCTGGTAGGGGCCGGCGTCGAGCGTGACCGTCGTCGTCTCGAGCTGCTTCTCCTTCATCTGGCTTGCGAGAGCCCGCTGCCAGATGAGCCGGTAGAGGCGGGCTTCGTCGCTCCCGAGGCGGCCGGCGAGGGCTTCGGGATCGCGGGCGAACGACGTCGGGCGGATCGCTTCGTGGGCCTCCTGGGCATTCCGCGACTTCGTCTTGAACGGACGCCCCTTCGGCATCGTATAGGCCCCGCCGAAGCGGCGGCCGATCACCTCGCGGGCCTCCCCGAGCGCCTGGCCGGACATCGCGAGCGAGTCGGTCCGCATGTAGGTGATGAGCCCCACCTGCCCGTCCGGCGTCTCGACCCCCTCGTAGAGGCGCTGGGCGACGGCCATCGTTCGCTTCGGGCTGAAGCCGAGCTTCCGGCTCGCCTCCTGCTGGAGGGTGGAGGTCGTGAAGGGCGGTGCCGGGCTCCGCCGGATCTTCTTCGTCCCGACCTCGTCGACGACCGGCCGGCTGGCGCGGAGAGCCCGGACGTGCGCGTCGGCAGTCTCCCCGTCCGCGATCACGGGCTTCGCGCCGTCGATCCGGACGAGCTCGGCCTCGAACGGGGTCCCGTCCGGTGCAAGCAGCGTCGCGACGATCGACCAGTACTCGCGGGCGACGAAGGCCCGGATCTCGCGCTCACGCTCCACGACGAGACGGACGGCGACCGACTGGACCCGACCCGCCGACAGGCCCGCCCGGACCTTG
>JBBSAS010000159.1:0-4474 GCA_038252055.1 Candidatus Limnocylindrales bacterium | reverse complement strand
GCGCCCGCCGGTGAGCCCGGGCCTGCCACCTCCGGCGAGCCGGACCCCACCGCGCCAGCGGCCACGGCCCCGTCGGTGGCGTGATGCGGCTCGTCGATTCGCACGCCCATCTCCAGTCCCCGCAGTTCACCGACGACCTCGCCGAGGTCCTCGCCGCCGCCGAGCTCGCAGGCGTTGAGCGGCTCGTCGTCCCCGGGTGGGACGAGGCATCGAGCATCCGGGCCCTCGAGCTCGTCGAGCGGTTCCCGCGGCTCCGCGCGGCCGTCGGGATCCATCCGCATGCCGCTGCCGAGACCGACGAGGCCGGCTGGTCCCGTACGGCCGCCCTCGCGACCGATCCTCGGGTGGTAGGAATCGGGGAGACCGGCCTCGATTACGATCGGCGCTTCTCGCCGATCGAGGACCAGCTGGTGAACCTCCGCCGCAACCTCGCCCTCGCCCTCGCGACGGGCAGGCCGGCGATCCTCCACTGCCGGAGCCAGGCGGGCCTGCGCGACGCCCAGGACGCCCTCCTCGAGGAGATGCGGGCCGCCGGGTTCGGTGGGTCGGCGGCGCAGTCCGCGTTCGGCGACCGGCCTCCGGCGATCCTTCATTCGGTCTCGGGCCCGGTGGACTACGTGGGAGCCGCCCTCGAGCTCGGCTGCGCCGTCTCCGTCTCGGGGCTCTGCTTCCGGAAGGGCGAGGAGGCGACGGCCGAGAGCGTCCGCCTCGTCCCGGCGGATCGCCTCCTCGTCGAGACCGATGCGCCGTACCTCTCCCCGCCCGGCGCTCCGCGGCGCCGCAACGACCCGTCCTGGGTCCGCGTCACGGCCGCCTGGGTCGCGGAGCAACGGGGTGACGACCCCGAGGCCCTGGGCGAGCAGCTGGTGGCGAACGTCGACCGCATCCTCGGGACGCGGGGGTAGGGGAGCGGTCCGTCCACGTGCCGCTCACGCCGGTCCGGGCCGCTTCTGGTGGCCGGCGTCGCGCCCGCCCGCGCCGACCATCCCGTCGGAGCCACGCGTCGGTCGCCTGGGCGCACCCGTCCCGGGGTCGAGGCGTTGACAGCGCGCGGCAACCCGGCTAGCATTCTTAGCACTCTCAACTGATGAGTGCTAGCAAACGGACGTCCGGCCCGGGCAACCTCGCCCGGCGTGCGCGACGGGACCGTTCGCGAGGCACCGGGGGAGCCAGTCGCCGGGCAGGCGCCCGGGCAGGCAGAACGTCGATCGGGCGGGTCGCGCAGCCGCGGACCGCCCCCAACAGATCCGCAAGGAGGGATTCCGCGTTGGTCACTTCCAGCAATCTCCGGCCCCTGGGCGACCGCGTCGTCGTCAAGCCGACGGCCCGGGAGGAGATGACGAAGAGCGGCATCGTGCTGCCGGACACCGCCAAGGAGAAGCCCCAGGAGGGCGAGATCCTCGCCGCTGGGCCGGGCCGCATCCTCGAGGACGGCAAGCGCGAGGCGATGGACGTCAAGGTCGGCGACAAGGTCCTCTATGCCAAGTATGCCGGCACCGAGTTCAAGGTCGACGGCGACGATCTCTTGATCGTCAGCCAGAAGGACATCCTCGCGATCGTCGAGGGCTGACCCGGCCGCCACGCCGGACACCCGGCGGGCCGCCCCAGCCGACTCGATCGCCTCATCGAACCCAGGAGGAATACGAATCCGTGGCTAAGCAGGTCATTTTCGAGGACGCGGCGCGTCGCTCTCTCAAGCGCGGCATTGACCGCCTCGCCGACGCGGTCAAGGTGACGATCGGGCCGAAGGGCCGGAACGTCGTCCTCGACAAGAAGTTCGGCTCCCCGACCATCACGAACGACGGCGTCACGATCGCCCGCGACATCGAGCTCGAAGATCCGTTCGAGAACATGGGTGCGCAGCTCCTCAAGGAAGTTGCGACCAAGACCGACGACGTCGCCGGCGACGGTACGACCACCGCGGTCGTCCTCGGCCAGGCGATCGTCAGCGAGGGCCTCCGCAACGTCACCGCCGGGGCCAACCCGATGGTCCTCAAGCGCGGCATCGAGCGCGCCGTCGAGGTCATCGTCGAGGAGATCAAGAGCGTGGCCCGGCCGGTCGACTCGCGCGAGCAGATCGCCGCGGTCGCCGCGATCTCCGCGGCCGATCCCGAGGTCGGCGAGATCATCGCCGAGGTGATGGACAAGGTCGGCAAGGACGGCGTCATCACCGTCGAGGAAGGGCAGTCGCTCGGCCTCGAGAAGGAATACACCGAGGGCATGCAGTTCGACCGGGGCTACATCTCGGCGTACTTCGTGACGAACCCCGACCGGATGGAGGCCGTTCTCGAGAACGCCAAGATCCTTGTCACCGACAAGAAGATCTCGGCCGTCGCGGACATTCTCCCGGCGCTCGAGAAGGCCGTCCAGCTCGGCCGCCCGTGCCTGATCATCGCGGAGGATATCGACGGCGAGGCGCTCGCCACGCTCGTCGTGAACAAGCTCCGCGGCACGATCCAGGTCCTCGCCGTCAAGGCGCCCGGGTTCGGCGATCGCCGCAAGGAGATGCTCCGCGACATCGCGATCCTCACCGGCGCGACCGTGATCTCCGAGGAGGTCGGCCGCAAGCTCGACTCCGTCACCGCCGAGGACCTCGGCGAGGCCCGCCGCGTCGTCGCCACCAAGGACGACACGACGGTGGTGGACGGCGCCGGCTCCGAGCCCGACATCAAGGCCCGGATGAACCAGATCAAGGCGCAGATCGAGGAGACCACCTCGGACTACGACCGCGAGAAGCTCCAGGAGCGTCTCGCCAAGCTCGCCGGCGGCGTGGCCGTCATCAAGGTGGGCGCGGCGACCGAGGTCGAGCTCAAGGAGAAGAAGCACCGCATCGAGGACGCCCTCTCGACCACCCGCGCGGCGGTCGAGGAAGGCATCGTCGCAGGCGGCGGCGTCACCCTCCTGCAGGCCATCCCGGCGCTCGACAAGCTCGAGCTCGAAGGCGACGAGGCGGTCGGCGTGGACATCGTCCGGCGCGCCCTCGAGGCCCCGGCCCGCCAGATTGCCGACAACGCCGGCGCCCGCGGCGAGGTCATCATCGACCAGGTCAAGGCTCTCCCCAAGGGTCAGGGCTTCGACGCCCTCAAGGGCGAGTTCGGCGACATGTTCGAGCGCGGGATCGTGGACGCCGCCAAGGTGACCCGCTCCGCGCTGCAGAACGCGGCCTCGATCGCGGCGATGGTGCTGACGACCGAGACCGTGGTCACGGACCTTCCCGAGAGGAAGGACAACGGCGCAGCCGGCAATGGCCATGGCCACGGCGGCGACATGGACTTCTAGGCCGCTCCTCCGCACGGCAAGGGGCCCCGGCCGGGAACGGCCGGGGCCCCTTGCGTCTACTCTGCGACTCCGCGCCGGCCATCCTCGGCCGTGGTCGAACGCGCCTCGATCGCCGCCCGCAGGTCCGCAACGGTCGAACCCGGGAACCGGGTCACGGCCCGTCCGACGTGGTCCGGCCGGTGGGCGTCCGACCCGCCGACGACGGCGTAGCCCGCGCGCCCGGCGAGGGCCTCGATGCGGCGACGATGAAACGGCAGCCAGCGCACCCGGGCGTTGAGGCTTTCGAGGGCATCGGGCCGACGTTCGGGCGCTCCTTCCGCGAGCACCCTGAGGAGGCCTGACTGCGCCGAGATCCGCAGCGGCAGCAACGGGTGGGCGACGATCGCGAGCCCACCCTGGCCGTGGATGGCCGCGACGCTGTCGCCCAGGCTGAGCCCGGGCGCGATCCGTGTCCGGAGGCCGAGGCCGAGCACGTCTCCCTCGCGAGTGCCGATCTCCTCGCCGACGAAAATCGCAGGGCCGACGCTCTGCCCGGCGGCGCGGGCGGCCAGCTCGACGGCGACGTCGATGCGCTCATGATCGGTCAGGACCGCGAGGTCCAGCCCCGAGGCCGCCAGCACCCGGAGGAAGGCGTCCGGGTCATGGACCGTGGTCCCGTCGCCGACCGGATGGATGTGCAGGTCAGCCCGGCCGCGGGTGGACAACGGCGCGACTGCGTCGCGCGGCACCGCTGCGTCGTCGGGTACCCGGCCGGGCGTCGAACCTCGTGGCGTTGTCCTCATCGCGGATCCTTGACCATGGATGCGGTGCCCCGATCGCTGGTGCGCTGGCCGAGCTGCGTGCCGGGCGGCGCACGGACGCCCATTGTGCCTTCCCGCAGGGGCAGACGACCGTCGCGGGGCGTTTGACCGACAGGGCGTTTGACCGACGCGCCATCGTGGGGCACCCTGAGCATCGCCAGATCCAGCGACGGGCGCCACATCCAGCGACGGGCGCCACATCGAGGCCCTGATGTCCACACTTCCGCTGTTCCGCCGCTCCAGCGTGGCGCTTGTCGCCGCCCTCGCCGCCCTCGCCGTGGTCGTCGCCGCCTGCGGGTCGACCACGACCGAGCTCACCGACCCGGCCCAGATCCTCCAGAAGGGCGCTGCATCGCTCGGGGAGATCAAGACCGTCCACGTGCGCGGCGCGATCG
>JBBSAS010000158.1:0-4495 GCA_038252055.1 Candidatus Limnocylindrales bacterium | reverse complement strand
GGGTCGAGGGTGGCGAAGAGGCGGTCCTCGGCGAGCGTGACCTCGCTGCCGACGAGGGCGTTGAGGAGGGTGGACTTGCCGGCGTTCGTGTAGCCGACGATCGAGACGGTGGGCACCATGCGCCGGTCGCGGCCACGGGCGGCCGTCTGGCGCTGCTGGCGAACGTCCTCCACCCGCTCCTTCATCTTCTTGATCCGCTCCCGGATGCGCCGCCGGTCGGTTTCGAGCTGGGTCTCTCCGGGCCCCCGGGTGCCGATCCCGCCGCCAGTTCGCGAGAGGTGGGTCCATAGCCGGGTCAGGCGCGGAAGCTGATACTCGAGCTGGGCGAGCTCGACCTGGAGGCGGCCCTCGTGGGTTCGGGCATGGAGGGCGAAGATGTCGAGGATCAGGCGGCTCCGGTCGATGACCTTGACCTTGAGCAGCTCTTCCAGGGCGCGCTGCTGGCCGGGCGAGAGCTCGTCGTCGGCGATGAGGACGTCGTAGCCCGTCTCCCCCTTCGCCGCGAGGAGCTCCTCCGCCTTGCCCTTCCCGACGTACCAGTTCGGGTCGACGTGGCGGCGGTTCTGCCACTCGGCGCCGACCACCTCGGCGCCGGCCGTCTCCGCGAGCGCGCCGAGCTCGGCCAGGCTGTCGGTTGCGGTCCAGCCCGGGTCGTCACTGGTGTCCACGGCAACGAGGAAGGCGCGCTCGACGGGTGGGGCGAGGTCGAACGTGGACGAACGGGGCATACCGAAGGATACCCCGCGCACGGAGGTCGCTCGCGGGCCGGCGGCGCGCAAGCCCCGTTGCGCTCAGCTGCCGGCGGCAGACCGTTGGGGAGGATGGCAGGCGCCGAAGGCCCGCGCCGCCTCGATCGCGGTGGCGGTGGTCCGCGGATCCGCTGCGTCGAGGGCGACATCGGACGGATCGCGACGGAACCACGTCCGCTGCCGGCGGGCGAAGGCGACGTTGCGGCGGACGTTGACCTCGAGGTAGCCGGGCCGGTCGAGGCGGCCATCGAGGTGGTCCCACGCCTCGCGGTAGCCAATCGCGGAGAAGGCGGGCAGGCCGGGGTCGAAGCGCTCCCTGAGGGTGTCGGCCTCGGCGAGGATCCCACCGTCGAGCTGCTCGGCCGCCCGCCGGGCGATCCAGGCGCGGTGGACGGCGTGATCGGCGACATCGAGGCCGAAGCGGAGGAGCGGACCCGGGTAGCCGCGGAGCGTGGGCGGCGGCCGGTCGCCGGTGAGGGTCGCGATCTCCAGCGCGCGGACGACGCGCCGCGGGTTGCGCAGGTCGACCCGGCCCGCCGCGTCCGGGGCGAGCGCGCGCAGGCGCGCAACGAGCGCCGGAAGGCCGTCCTGGGCCAGCATGGCCTCGATCACGGCGCGCACGGCCGGCTCGTGGGGGAGGGCGTCCACGTCGAGCCCGCCGGCGACCGCGCGGATCCAGAGGCCGGTGCCCCCCGCGAGGATGGCCACCCCGCCGATCGCCGCGAGGCCCTCCAGCACGCCATTCGCGTGGGCCACGAAGTCGGCGACCGAGAAGGCGGCATCGGGATCGACGAGGTCCAGGCCCTGGTGTGGCACGCCGCGGCGCTCGGCGAGGGTCGGCTTCGCCGTCCCCACGTCCATGCCCCGGTAGACCTGGCGTGAATCGGCCGAGATCACCTCGGCCGGCCGCCCGGCGGCACCGATCGCGAGGGCGAGCTCGATCGCGAGGGCGGTCTTGCCCGTGGCCGTGGGGCCCGCGACGACCACCATCGGCGGGCGGCTCGCCCGGGCGTCCGACACCGCGGGCACCGTCGCCACGGTGCCGGACGGCTGCATCGGGCTCCCCTCCCCCGTCACCCCGCGAGAACGCCGCGGAGGCTGTACGGCCCGGCTCCGACGACGCGCGCCTCGACGATCTCCCCGATCGCGGACGGGGGTCCCGGGAGGTGGACGAGCTTGTTCTCGCGGGAGCGCCCGGAGAGGCGGACCCAGTCGGCCGGCAGCGGCGCGAGGAAGGGATCCTCTCCCGCGATCGCGCGGCGCGGCTCCGCAGGTCGCTCATCGTCGTGCTCGTGCGTGCGCGGTCGGGCGGCCGCGTCGACGAGCACCGAGGCCACGCTTCCCAGGCGTTCGCGGTTGCGCTCGAACCCGATCTCCTCCTGCAGTGTGAGGAGCCGGTTGAGGCGTTCCCGCTTGGTCGCCGGCGGCACGTCGTCGGGGAGGCGCGTCGCCGGCGTTCCCGGGCGCGGGGAATAGGCCGCGGCGAAGACCTGGTCGTACTGGACGGCCCGGAGGAGATCGAGGGTGGCCTCGAACTGGACCTCCGTCTCCCCGCAGAAGCCCACGATCACGTCCGTGCTGACGGCGATCCCCGGGACGGCCGTGCGGATCCGTTCCAGCCGCTCCCGGTAATGGGCGATCGTGTACTGGCGACCCATCCGTCGCAGGACGGCGTCATCGCCGGACTGGACCGGGAGGTGGAGGGCCTCGCACACCGAGCGGGACTCGGCGATGGCGGCCACGAGCCGGTCCGACAGGTCCCATGGGTGCGAGGTCAGGAAGCGCAGGCGCGGGATCGCCGGGAGCCCGCCCGGGCCGAGGATCGCGTCGATGGCCCGGATGAGCGCGGCCAGGTCGGGGCGCCCGCGGCGATCGAGGCGACGGCCTGCCCACCGCTCCTCGGCCGCGCCGGCGAACCGCCGCTCGGGCGGGAGGTCGTGCCCGTAGCTGTTGACGTTCTGGCCGAGCAAGGTCACCTCGCCGTAACCCTGGCCGGCGAGCCCGCGCGCCTCTGCCACGATGTCATCGAACGGCCGGCTTCGCTCCGGACCCCGGCTGAACGGAACGATGCAGTAGGTGCAGGTCTTGTCGCAGCCGTAGATGATCGGGAGCCAGGCCGACACGTCCGAGGTGCGACGCACGGCGCCCGCGGCGACGACGGAGGCCCGCGATGCCGCGAGCCCGTCGGCGGCGGAGACAGCGACGCCCTTGACGACCGTCGTGGCAGCCGTGCGCGGTGGCAGGCCGACGGGGCCCTGGGCGGAGGCCAGGCCGAGCCGCTCGACCATCTCGGGCTCCTCGTCCGGGCGCAGGAAGAGGTCCACGGCCGGGAACGTGCGAGCGAGCCCCGCCCGGTCCCGTTCGCGGACCGCGCACCCGGTGAGGACCACGCGCATCCCCGGGTTCGCCGACTTGAGAGCCCGCAGCACGCCCTGCCGGCCCACGACCTTGGCCTCGGCTGCCGCCCGGATCGCGCAGGTGTTGATGACCACGAGGTCGGCGGTCTCGATCGAGGGCGCCTCGGCGCAGCCCGCGGCGAGCAGGCGCCCGGCCATCTCCTCCGAATCGCTCCGGTTCATCTGGCAGCCGAGCGTCCAGACGGCGAAGCGGGGCAGGGCCTGGTCCTCGGGGCGGAACTCGCCGACCCGCCGGTCGGCCGAGACCCGCGCCGGGCGTGCCTCGACCGGGCCGGGCCGGTCCGCCGCGGGCACGAGGTCCAGGACGGGAAGCGGGCGCCCGGGGCTCACGCGGGTACCTCCGCGGACGGATCGTGGATGCGCTCCCGCCGGGCCGCGTGGAGCGCGCGGCGCACGTCCGACGCGACGGCGTCGGGGATCGCGAGCTCGGCGTGGGCCACCGCGTACGGGCCCTCGTCGCCGTGGTAGTCGCTCCCGCCGGTGGGCACGAGCTGCAGCTCGCTGGCCACCTCCGCGAGGCCGGCGACGGTGGGGGCGTCGAAGGCCCGGTAGTGGACCTCGAGGCCGCGGAGGCCGGCGGCGCGGAGCTCCTCCACGAGGCCGCGTCGATCGGGCGCCTCCGCGAAGTGGGCCAGCACGGCGAGCCCACCGGCCGCCCGGATCGCCCGGATCGCCGCGAGCGGATCGATACCCTTCCGGGGCAGGTAGGCGGGCGCTCCCCGACCGACGAGGCGGGCGAAGGCGTCGTTCACGTCCACGGCATCGCCTGCGCGGACGAGGGCGCGGGCGAGGGTCGGCCGGCCGAGCGCCTCGATGGCCGTCCTGTCCAGCTCCTCGAGCTCCTCGTCGATGGGCGTCCCGGTCTCGCGGAGCAGGCGGGCCATCTCCGTGAACCGGCGTTCCCGGAAGGCGCGCTGGTGCGCGAGGACCGCCTCGAACGCATCGTCGGTGGTGTCCACCCCGAGCCCGAGGAGGTGCAGCTCTCCGTCGGGGAGGTCGGCGATCTCGGCGACCGTGTTGATCTCGACCCCGGGAAGGAGCTCGAGGCCGGAAGGTACCTGATCCGTGCCCAGGAGCTCGCGGACGCCGGCGAGGGTGTCATGGTCGCAGATCGCCAGGAGGCGAATGCCGACGGCTGCGGCCTGGGCCGCGAGGTCAGCGGGCTCGAGGACGCCGTCGGAGCGCCGGGTGTGGGTGTGGAGATCCAGGCGTGCGGGCCCCGCGGGCACGACGCGCCCCTCGGTCGGCGCGCGGCGGGCGCGTGGCATCAGGCGTGCTCCACGACCTGCCGCAGGCGCTCGATGGCCAGGGCTCGGCCCGTGGCGGGAT
>JBBSAS010000157.1:0-4510 GCA_038252055.1 Candidatus Limnocylindrales bacterium | reverse complement strand
TGCTTGGCGGTGGTCGCCACGCCGGCGCCGGCCATCCCGGCAACGAAGGCCGCTGCTGCCGCGCCGGCCGTCGCGGGGTCGTGGCCATACTCACGCTGGAGCACGCCGATGGGCTGGTTCGTCGCGTCCGTGCCCGGGGGGACGACGTCAGCGACCGGCGCGAAGTCCAGGTTCACCCCGGCGGCGAGGAGCTCCCGTCCCCAGCGCTTCGCGTCGACGGTAAGGGTGGCCGGGCGCAGCTGACCCTGCTCGACCGCGGACGGGATCGTCGCGAACCCAGGGCCGCCCAGGGCCTGGATCAGCCCGCCCTCCTGGTTCGCGGCGACGAAGAACCCGACGCCGCCCGTGGCGGCGGCGGTGGCCTCGGCCTGGGCGGCGTCGGCGATCGCGCGCACGCCCGCGACGCCGATCGTGGTCCGGGCCGCGAGCCAGACGGAGCCGACGTGCTGGTCGCGAATGGCCGCGAGGTCGGCCGACGACAGTCGACCGGCCGGGATGCCGAGCAGGAAGAGCTGCCCGATGCGCTGGGCCCGGCTGAGGCCGGCCAGCACCGTGCGTGCGCACGAGGCCTGCTCCGTCGGCGTCGAGGTGGGGGCTGGCGTCGAGGTGGGGCGCGGGGTCCGCGTCGGGGCAGGGGTCGGGACCCGAGACGCAGTGGGGGTCGGCGGGTTCGGCGTCGGGCGCAGCGTGCCCGTCGCATTCGTGGGCGATGGAACCGAGACTGGCGGTGCCGAGGGCCCACTGGTCGGCCCCACGGGCGTGCCACACCCCGCCATCAGGATCGCCGTCGCCACCATGGTTGCCACGACCGACCGACGCCGCGTCCGATGCTCGCCTCGCATGCGCTCCCCCACCTGCCGAATCTACGCCGGAGACCCGAAACGCGCCGAATGACCGTCGGCCTCGTCCGATAGGATGCCGGTCATGCCGACTGCCCGGATCGACGCCACGCGCCGTGCCGCGATCGACCGCCTCGCGATGCGCGAGCTCGACGAGACCGGCCTGCCCGGGATGGCCCTCGGCGTCACCGGGCCCGCCGACCCGCCGGAGGTTCAGGTCCACGGCCTCGCCGACCTCGCGTCCCGGCGTCCGGTCGAGGCGGACACGCTCTTCGAAATCGGCTCGATCGGCAAGTCCTTCACCGCGATCGTCATCCTCCAGCTGGCCGAGGAAGGCCTGCTCGACCTCGACGCCCCGATCGCCGAGGCCCTGCGGTGGTTCGCGATGCCGGTCGTCGGGCGCCCCGTCACGGCCCACGACCTCCTCACCCACACCGCGGGCATCACCGTCGGCCTCGACGCGACCCCCGAGCCGGCCTCGCAGGCCTTGGCGCTGCGCGACCGGCGGCCGGGCTCGGCGCCCGGCGAGCGGTTCCACTACTCGAACCTGGGGTACAAGATCCTCGGCCTCGTCATCGAGACGATCGAGGGCCGCCAATACCCGGACGTGCTGCGGACACGGATCCTCGAGCCCCTCGGGATGTCCGCCACCGAGCCGGCGATCACGAACGCGATCCGGCCCCGCCTCGCCGTCGGATACGACTACCTCCACGACGACCGGATCGGGTTCCCGGGGCAGCCCCTCGTTCCCGCTGCCTGGGTCGAGACCGCGACCGCCGACGGGTCGATCGCCTCGACGGCCGGCGACATGGCCACCTTCGCCCGGATGATCCTGCACCGCGGCGAAGGACCGCGCGGGCGCCTGCTGACCGACGCCTCGTTCGCCCGGATGGCGACACCACACGCCTGGCCGGCCCCTGGCTCCGGGTACGGCTACGCGCTGGCAAGGCGGACGATCGAGGGCCGCACGTACCTCGGGCATCCCGGCGGGATGATCGGCTACCTCGCGGCCCTCCAGGTGGACCCGGCTGGCGGGCTCGCAGCCGTCGTCCTCGAGAACGGGGTCATGGGGAGCCCGATGGCGCTGGCACGGGCCGTCCTCGGGGCGGCGCGCGGTGCGGAGGGGTCGACGTCTGACGCGGACCGCGCGACGACCCCCGGGGCAGGCGCCTCGCCGGGCGGGCAGGCGACGGGCCGGGCCGCGATCTACCGTGTCGACGGTCCCGGCGCGGAGACGGACCAGCTGGAGATCGTCGACGGCCTCCGCGGCCCCATCCTCCACCGGCGCGGGTGCCCCCCACTACCACTCCAGGAACTCGGCGATGGCCGGTTCCTGGCGCCCGACCAGGACCTGGACCGGTTCGCCCTCTGCTTCGACCCCGCCGACGGACGTCCGGACGTCGCCTGGCATGGGCCAGCGCGATTCATCCGCGACGGCGCGGCGGTGGCTCCCCTTCCGCCGCCCGACCCGGCGGTTGCCGCGCTGGCCGGCCAGTACCGGTCGCACGACCCCTGGGTGACCAACTTCCGGGTCATCCTCCGCGGCGACGTCCCGTGGCTCCTGTTCGCCGCGGCGCCGGACGGGTTCGAGGATGAGCAGCCCCTCGTCGCCCGTGACGACGGTTCGTGGCGCGTCGGCGACGACCCCCTTGGCCCGGAGGACATCCGCTTCGACATGGTCGTGGGCGGCCGTCCGCTGCGGGCCTGGCTTTCGGGGTATCCCTACTTCCGGGTGGGCTGACCGCGACCGGTACAGCCCCCCTCAGCCGCCGGCCATCGGCGGATGGATCTGCACGTGGTCGCCCTCGGACAGCAGGTCACCGCGATCCGCCAGCGAGCCGTTGACCACGAAGAGGTAGGAGGAGCGGGGCAGCTCGAGGATCTCGACGAGCTCCCCGACAGGAGTTGCGTCGGAGACCTCGACCTCGCCGCGGCCACCGGGGAGCCGCTCGGCAATCGATCCCTTGAGCGTCACGTTGACACGGAGGGCCGGCCCGCCGGGCGCTCCCCGAGACCGATCGTTCACCAGCCCAGGGCCTTCCCGTACTGGGCCTCGACGAGATGGAGGATCCCGAGGCGCTCGAGACGCTCCCGCGGGATCTGGAGGCTCAGCTGGATGAAGCCCGGAAGGCGCCCGATGTCGATCGCCCCGGCGACCGTCCCCCGGTTCTTGATCTCGTCGGCGGGAGCCTCGAACAGCTTCGCCGCCCGTGCCACCGCGTTGTCCACCGCGGCGTTGATGAACGCCCCCGAGCCGAGGACCTGGACCGGCAGGACCGGTCCCTCGAGCGTGGTCCTGTGGTCGGCCGCCAATGCCTTGGCCCGGGCGACTTCGTCGGCCGAGAATGGACGGGCAAGGAAGGGAAGATCCTCGGCCGGCGGCAGGAGGATCGGGCCGTCGAGCGCGAGGCCCTTGATGATCTCCACCCGGACGACGGTCCGGCCGGAGATGTCGGTTGCGTGAACCGCCAGCTCGCCATCGCCGATCATCGCGTGGACGTCGCCGGCGTAGATCCCGCCCCCGTCCACCTTGACGGGCACGATGACGACGCTCCCCTGGCGCACCGAGTCGACGTCCATGTGGGCGTCCGTGCGCAGCTCGAGCTGCTCCTCCGTGAGGGCAAACTCGTGCTTCGCCCCGAGCAGGAAGGCTCCGAAGTCCCCGCAGTTGTGAGAGCTCGGGATGTCGATGGGCGGGATCGTGCCGAGGTTGCCGATCGAAACCCGGCAACGAGCCATGACCCCGATGAGGTCGGCCCGCCCAAGGGCGACGATCGGGTGCTGGCGGGAATGCTCCTGCAGGACGACCCAGTCGGCCGCCTCGGCGGCCATCTCCTGGGCCCGCTCGAGGGTCACGGTGACGCCGATCCCCTTCGGTTCGTCGAAGGCCATCGTGTACGCCTGGAGCATGTGGAACGGGTTGACCTGCGAGTGGCAGACCTTGCACCGCACCGCGCCGTCGCCGAACCCCTCGAGGTACGTGTCGGGATAGAGGAACTGCCGGCCCGCGTCCCGGCACGTGGGACAGATGCCGGCGATGAACGGGTCGCTGAGGTAGTTGCCATCCCACCCGGTGTGGGTGCCGGTGGTCGTGGCGCGCGACAGCTGCTCGAGGGTTTCGATGTGGAGCGCGATCGCGTCGCCGACCCGGGCACCCTCCACCCGCACGGGAAGGGTGACTTCGTGCCCGCTCCGCAGCGACGGCGTGATCATCGGTCCCCAGCAGCCGGGAACTGTCAGGTACTCGATCCGGCCCCCGTCGCGGACCGGCCCGAGCATCTCGTTGCTGGGCCCGACGATATCGGTGTAGCGATCGACGACCACGTGGTCGACCGCCTTCTCCGGGATAGCCTGGGTCATCGCTGGCCGTCCTTTCCCATCCACCCGAGGGGCGGCAGACGGCTCCATGGTCGGCTGCCTTCAGGAGTCCCGGGTACCGCGGGTGCCGACGTGACCGGGACCCATCGAACCAAGAGCGTGACCTCGTCACGATCGCACCGTGCAGCCGCCAGGTCAAGGACCTTCCGGCCCGATGCACGAGAACGGCCCCCACGCCGCAACCCGATCGACAGCAACAGGGGTCCAGGATCCGGTCTGGCAGTCGAACAAGCCGTCCAGGCCCCCGGACCGGGCCTGCGCGAACCGGAAGGACCGTCTCCGAGGACCGAACC
>JBBSAS010000156.1:0-4548 GCA_038252055.1 Candidatus Limnocylindrales bacterium | reverse complement strand
TCATGAACCAGACTGGTACGGAGGTTGCCCTGAGATGACCTACGTCATCGCCGAGCCGTGTGTTGACACGATGGACCAGGCGTGCGTGGCGGTCTGCCCCGTCGACTGCATCCACTTCGAACAGGGCGTGGACCGAACGCTCTACATTGATCCCGACGAGTGCATCGACTGCGGCGCCTGCGAGCCCGAGTGTCCCGTGAGCGCGATCTTCCCCGAGGAGTCGCTGCCGGCCGAGTGGACCGAGTACACGAAGATCAATGCGGTCTGGTTCACTGACAAGGATGCGGCGCGCGCGATGGTCGAGGCGATCAAGCCCGCCTGACCCCGGTCCCGCGGTGCTCCGCCGACGCTCCGGCGGTCCCGCGAACGTTCGCTGACGACCGGCCTCCCTCGCGGACGGCCGGTCGTTTCGTCTCCTGCGCCGGAGCACCGTCGCGATGCGGATCATCTCGCTCTTGCCTGCCGCGACCGAGATCGTCTGGGCCCTCGGCCTGGCGGACGACCTCGTCGGGGTCTCGCACGCCTGCGACTTCCCGCCCGGTGTGGTGGGGCGTCCCATCCTGACGCAACCTTCCCGGACGGCTCGGGCTGGCGCCGCGCCCGAGGGGCAGACCGGGCCGGCGCCCGGCTTTGAGCTCCGGAGGTTCGGCGAGCCGGCACGCGATCGTCGGCTGGCCGAGGTGGATCTCGGCGCTCTCGGCGAGGCTCACCCCGACCTGGTCCTCGTCGGTTCGCCCCCGGCCCGCCGTCCCGGCGCGACGGCCCGGAGCGGCGATCGCGACGGCCTCCTCCGAGCGGTGGTCGGGCCGGACGCGTCGATCGTCACCTTGGAGCCCGAGAGCCTCGAGGGCGTCTTCCATGCGATCGCGACCGTCGGCGCGATGACCGACGCGGAGGACGAGGCGGTCGGCCTCGTGGAGATCCTCCGCGAACGCCTCGCGGACGTCGAGGAGGTCGTCGAGGCGCGCCGCGTCGAGCGCCGTCACGCGCCGCGGGTCGTGACCCTCGACGGGTTCGATCCGCCGTCGTCGGCGGGCCTCTGGGTCCCCGAGCAGATCCGCCGAGCCGGGGGCTGGGAGCTCCTCGGCAACGACGGCGAGCCGAGCATCGACACGTCGTGGACGGCCATCGCCGAGGTGGATCCCGAGATGATCGTGCTTGCCCCGAGCGGGCTCCACCTGCCCGAGGCGGTGCGAGCGTGGCGTGCCGTGCGGCAGCCGGCCCGGTGGGACGAACTCCAGGCAGTCCGGCGCGGGCAGGTCTTCGCGCTCGACGCCGCGGCATATGTTGGTCGCCCGGGGCCGCGCCTCATCGACGGGATCGAGATCCTCGCCGAGATCTTCGACCCCGAGGCCTTCGTGGACCTCGCCCCGGTCAACAGCTGGGTCCCGCTCACCTGAGTCGTTGGTTCGTCCGGTCCTCGTGGTGCGTCGCCCTGGGTGGGATACACTCCCGGGCATGTCGCCGCTGACCGGCCGGACGCTCGCCACGATCGGGACCGGGGTCATGGCCGAGTCCATGATCGCGGGGCTGCTTCGTGGGCAGCTCCTCGAGCCGTCGCAGGTGGTCGCCAGCCACCCGCGCGAGGAACGGCGCGCCCAACTCGCCGAGGCGCACGGGATCCGCGTCGTCGCCGCCAACGTCGAGGCGGTGGCCGGGGCCGACGTCGTCCTCCTTGCCGTGAAGCCGCAGATGCTCGCCCGCGTGGGACGCGAGATCGGACCGCACCTGGTCCCCGGCCAGCTCGTCCTCTCGGTGATTGCCGGTGCCACGACTGCCGCGCTCGAGGGCCTCCTCGGTCACCGCCAGCTGGTCCGCAGCATGCCCAACACGCCGGCCCAGCTCGGTCGCGGGATGACGGTCTGGTACGCGACCCCCGAGGCGACCCCGGAGCAGCGCGACCAGGCCCGGGCCCTCCTTTCCTCGCTCGGTGCCGAGATCGAGGTGGACGACGAGAAGTTCGTGGCGATGGCGACCGCGGTCTCCGGGACCGGGCCGACGTACGTCTTCCTCGTGATGGAGGCGCTTGTCGACGCGGCCGTGCACCTCGGGTTCCCTCGCCACGTCGCCCACGATCTCGTGCTCGAGACCCTCGAGGGGAGCGCGCTCTTCGCCCGGCAGTCGGGGGCCCACCCGGCGGTCCTCCGCAACATGGTCACCTCGCCCGGCGGCACCAGCGCGGCGGCCCTCCACGAGCTCGAATCCGGGCGCCTGCGGACGGTCCTCTCGGAGGCGGTCTGGGCGGCCTACCGGCGGACGGTCGAGCTGGGCGACCAGCTCGAGGCTGCCGTGACGGCACCCACCGAGCCCCGCCCCGCGGCGCCACCCCGCCCGACGGCGCCGCCCCGCCCGACGGCGCCGCCCCGCCCGTGACCGACGCTGAGCCCGTGACTGCCGGCGGCTCCGCTCCGGCGCCCGCGCCCCGCGGGCTGCTCGCAATCTTCGCCCATCCCGATGACGAGACGTTCGGCGCGGGCGGCACGATGGCCCTCGTGGCCGCCTCCGACGTCCCGACCTGGATCGTCTGCGCGACCGACGGCGACCAGGGGGGCGTGGAGGGCGCCCGCGAGATGGACCCGGAGCTGCGCCGGAACGAGCTGCGGTGCGCGATGAGCGCCCTCGGCGTGGCCGAACCGATCTTCCTCGGCTACCGCGACTCCGGGATGGAGGGATGGGCGAAGCCGGATGGCTGCCTGGCCCGTGCCGACGCGGACGAGGTAGTCGATCGCCTGCTCGCGATCATGCGCGACCTGCGGCCGGCCACGATCCTCACCTTCGACCCCGGCGGCATCTACGGCCACCCCGACCACGTGACGATCTCGGCCCGCGCCACCGAGGCCTTCCGGCGCGCTGCCGCCGAGCCCGGCGGCCCGACCACGCTCTACCACCAGGCGCTCTCCCGGTCGGCCCTCGCGGCCTGGGGCGAGATGGAGGCCGAGCGCGCGGCACTCCGGGGCACGGACGCGGAGCTGGCCCCGGAGCCGACGGCCGATGACCTTCTCCAGCAGCAGCGGTTCGTGGAGCTGGCCCGCCCCGACGAGGACGTCACGACCGAGGTGGACGTGCGGGCCATGCTCGACCGCAAGCTTGCGGCGTTCGCCTGCCATGCGAGCCAGGTGCGGGACGACTGGTCGGCCGCGCCGTCCGAGATGCTCGAGCGGTGGATGGGCCGCGAGACGTTCATCCGGGTCGTGCCGGCACCGTTGCCCGGCGAGCGGGAAACCGGCCTCCGCGGAGTGGTATAAGGGCTCGATGGCACGTACCGACCACGCCGCCGACCACGACGACACACTCCTCCCCAACGCCGATACGGCGCTCGCCGCCGCCGAGACCGCGCCCGGGCCGCCCGAGCCCCCCGACGCCGCTGCACCGCGGCCGCCCGCGCAGCTCGACGCCGCGGAACCGGCCCCGGCCGACCCAGCCGTTGTCGCCACGGCCGCTGCCGCCACGGCGCCCCGTCGCAGGGGCCGTCCGCCGGGGCGCGCCGCCCGCCCCACCACCCCCGCCGCCGCCCGCCGCGACCGGCTCACCGTCGAGCAGTTCGTGGCCGTGGAGTCGCCCCGAGAGCCGCGCCTGTCACCGGACGGCCGGCGGGTCGCCTACACCGCCGAGGCCGCCGGGGCCCGCCAGGTGTTCGTGCTCGACCTCCGGTCCGGCCTCGCCCGCCAGCTGACCGCGTCCGAGCACGATGTCAGCGATCCGCAGTGGGCGTCCGGCGGCGACTGGCTGGCCTACGTCCGGGAGAAGGCCATCTGGATCGTCGGCGCCGACGGCTCGCGGCCGACCCTCGTGATCGATCACCCGGCCGGCAGCCGCGCCCCCCGCTGGGAGCCGGGCAGCCGCCGGATCGCCTTCCTCTCGCGGCGCCGCGGCTGGGACCAGGCCTGGATCGTGGAGTCCCCATTGCCGCGCCGGGGCCGCCCGCCGGCCGCCGCGAAGCCCCCTGCCCCCCGTGCGCTCACCCCGTCCGGCATCGACGTGGAGGAGATCACCTGGTCGCCGGACGGGACGCGCCTCGCGTGGGCCGGGCGCCGGACCGACGCGGACCTGCTCACGGTCCAGGTGACCGTCCTCGACGTCGAATCCGGCGACGAGACGGTCGTGGCCGGCGCCGATGCCTGGGAGACGAGCCCGCGCTGGCTTCCCGACGGCAGCGGCCTCCTCGTCGCCTCCGACCGCGACGGCTGGTTCCAGGTGGTCCGCGTGCTCCTCGACGGCGGTCCGCGCACCGTTCTCACTGCCGGTGCCGTCGAGCACGGCGACTACAACAGCGGCTTCGGGTTCGCGCCGTTGCCCGCGCCCGACGGGGCACGGTTCGTTCACCCGGTCTTCCGCGACGGCCTCGTGGACCTCGTCGTCGCGCCGCTCGCGACGGCCGCGCCGGTGAAGCGCGGTCCGGGCCGCCCGCCGAAACACCGCCCGCCGGAGGTTGCCGCCGGCGCCGGAACGCGGATCAACCCCGCGGAGGGCGTCTGGCTGGCCGTGGACTGGCTGCCCGACGGCAGCGGCATCCTCGCGATCGGCGAGTCTGAGCGCGACCCGGAGGAC
>JBBSAS010000155.1:0-4599 GCA_038252055.1 Candidatus Limnocylindrales bacterium | reverse complement strand
GCTTCTCCGCCCGGATCGTCGTCTCGGACAGCTGGACGCCGGTGGGCGACGTGGACCTGCTCGGCGAGCACGTGACGCTCTCCCGAGACGGCGCCGCGATCGCCGAGGGACGGGGCGAGATGGCGATGGGCCATCCGGCGCTTGCCGTCGCCTGGCTCGCCGGCAAGCTGGCCGACCGTGGCCGGCGGCTCGAGGCCGGCGCGCTCGTCATGACCGGCACGCTCACGCCGATCCTCCCGATCGAGCGCGGCAGCACGTACACGGCCTCGTTCTCGACCCTCGGGAGCGTCGTCAAGACCTTCGTCTAGCAGCGGCGTGGGACGGGCGCCCACACGCCCGCCCGCAGGTCCGGCAGCCCCGCGGACAGCCCGCGCGCGGTCTACTTGTAGTGCCCCGCGAAGTAGTCCGCAGTCGGGATCGAGCTCCCGCCTGCACGGATGCGGTCGCGGAGCGCGAGCTCGTCGGCCTCGACCGCGCGCGCCTTCTCGAGGACCGCCTCCGCGTGTTCCTGGGGGATGACGACGACGCCGTCCCAGTCGGCCAGGATCACGTCGCCGGGGCGGACCTCGGCACCGCCACAGGTGATCGGCACATCCCTGGCCACCACCGATGCCTTGTCGGCGAAGTTCACCGGGCTGACGGCGGCGGCGAAGATCGGGAAGCCCATCTCGAGCATCGGGTCGATGTCGCGCACCGCGCCATCCATCACCGCGCCCTCCGTGCCCCGGGCGTCGAGCGCCGTCACGACGAGGTCGCCCATGCAGGAGAGCTCGGTGTTCCCGCCGTTGCTGACGACGATGACCCGGTCGGGCCCGCATTCGTCCACCGCCTCGAAGAGGGGGGCGAAGGACTCGGTGGGCCCGGGCGCCGTGACCATGAGGACGGTCACGGCCCGCCCGGAGATCCGCGCTCGAGCGATCGGTTTGATCGCGGGGTTCATCCAGTTCCGGATGCCGAACTGGTAGTCGAGGACGTCCACCACCGTCGGCACAGCCACCTCCCGGAAGCCGCGCACGATCGAGGGGTCGAGGTCGATCCAGGTCATCTCAGTGCTCCTTCGCGATAGGGTCAGGGTGCGTCGGTGGTTGGTTCGTGGCGTTCGCCTCGAGAAGGGCCCGCGTGCGCGGATGCTCGAGGACCGGACGGTTGACGACGTATCGAGGCGTCGTGCCCGCGGCGACGTCGAGGACCGAGCGGGTCGCGCTCTGCCCGATGAGCGTGAAGCACTCGTCCGTGGAGCCGAGTGAGTGCGGCGCGAGGATCACGTTCTCAAGGCCGATCAGGGGATTCGCCGGGTCGATCGGCTCCTGCTCGAAGACGTCGAGGCCGGCGCCAGCGATCCGGCCCGCCTCGAGGGCCGAGATCAGCGCGGGTTCGTCGACGACGGCTCCGCGCGTGGCGTTGATGAGGTATGCCGTCGGCTTCATCAGGGCGATCTCGCGGGCGCCGATGAGGCCGCGCGTGGAGGGCACCAGGGGGACGCTCAGGCAGACGAAGTCGGACGTCGAGAGCACCTCGTCCAGGGTGGCGGGCTCAGCGCCGACCTCGCGGATCCTCTCGTCCGACACGAAGGGGTCGTAGACGAGCCGCCGCATCCCGAGCGGAGCCGTGAGCCGCAGCGTCTCGCCGCCGATGCTGCCCATCCCGACCATGCCGAGGGTGCGACCGATCAGGCCCGTGCCGAGCAGGCTGATGCCCTCGTCCCAGCGGCCCTCTCGGAGGAGCCGGTCCTTCGTCCGCAGCCGCAGCGAGAGCGCGAGGAGCAGCGCGAGGTTCACCGTCGCCATCGGGCGCCGTGTCCCGTCCGGAGCGTTCGTGACGATGATCCCGCGCTCCGTGCACGCGTCCACATCGACACCGTCGTACCCCACCCCGAAGCGGGCAACGACAGCGAGGCGCTCGACCCCCTCGAGGCTCGACGCGTCGAGCCGAATGTCCTCGAGGATGAGGGCGTCGAAGCCGGCGATCGTCTCGGGCCGGGCGACGGGATCGCGAGCCGCGAGAAAGGCCCACTCGATGCCCGGACCACCGTCGAGGCGATCGAGACCGAGCACCGCCAGGTCCGCCGTGCCGTCCGGCCGCAGCAGGTCGCGCGAGATCCCGACCCGGAACGTCCCCACCATCTCTCCACCGCTCCTGTCCAGGGTCCATGCGCAGAGTGTCGACAGTCGACCACAGCATGATATCGTCGGTCAGTGCTGTTGGGAACCCCCGGATCTCCGCGGCCACTGCCCCGGGCGCGGGTGACCGGTTGACCACCGGTGGCCGGCGCACGTACGATGGCGAGCGGCAGCCCGCCCCAATCGCCCGGCTCCCAACGGCGCGACGCGGCGAGCACCTTCTCGGAGCGTGACGATGCGACCTGACCGAGCGATCCTCCTCGAGATGTACCGGCGGATGATCCGGATCCGCCAGTTCGAGCTCGCCGCCACGAACCTCTTCAAGCGCGGCCAGCTCAAGGGCACCGTCCACACGTACATCGGGATGGAGGCCTCGGGCGTCGGCGTCTGCTTGGCCCTGCGCACCGACGACCTGATCGCGGGCACCCACCGCAGCCATGGGCACAACATCGCGAAGGGTGCCGACCTGCGCCTGATGATGGCCGAGCTCATGGGCAAGGAAGAGGGGTACTGCAAGGGCCGCGGCGGCTCGATGCACATCGCCGCCTTCGAGACCGGGAGCCTGGGCGCCCTCGCCGTGGTCGCGAGCGGCATCCCTCTCGCGGTCGGGGCGGGCCTCGCCTTCCAGATGCGGGGCGAGGACCGTGTCGCGGTCCCGTTCACCGGAGATGCCGGCAGCAACACGGGCAACTGGCACGAGGGCCTCAACATGGCCGCCGCCTGGAACCTGCCCGTCGTCTTCGTCCTCGAGAACAACCACTACGGCGTCTCGACCCGGATCGAGGACATGATCCGCGAGCCCGATCTCAGCAAGCGGGCCGCCGGCTACGGGATCCCGGGCGTCCGGGTGGACGGCTTCGACGTCCTCGCGGTCCACGATGCGGCGCTCACCGCGGTGGCCCGCGCGCGGGCCGGCGAGGGCCCAACCCTCCTTGTCACCGAGAGCTACCGCGTGGACGGCCACTATGCCGGCGAGCCCGAGGTCTACCGCGACAAGGCCGAGGTCGCCGAGTACCGGGCGAAGGACCCGATCGCCCGCTTCCGGACCGCGATGATCGAGGACGGCTCGCTCGGCGAGGCGGAGCTCGACGCGATCGACGCCGAGGTCGCCGAGCTGATCGAGGCCTCGCTCGCGTTCGCCCGCGGGGGCCACGAGCCGGATCCCGCGACCGCGCTCGACTACATCTACGCGTGACGAAGGAGCCATCGATGACCTCCCCCGCCCGCGACGCCGTCTCGCTCGGCGGCTCCATCCCCGCGATGTCGCCCGACACGATCCGCCAGGTCCCCGAGGGCGTCCCCGCGAAGCTCCTCTCCTACCAGGAGGCGATCCGCGAAGCGCTCCGCGAGGAGATGCAGCGCGATCCCTCGGTCTTTCTCATGGGCGAGGACATCGGGAAGCACGGTGGCGCGTTCGGCGTCACCCGGACGCTCTTCGACGAGTTCGGGCCGGCGCGCGTTCGCAACACCCCGATCTCCGAGAACACGATCATCGGCGCGGCGACCGGCGCGGCGCTCGTCGGGATGCGGCCCGTGGCCGAGATCATGTTCGTGGACTTCTCCGGCCTCGCGATGGACCAGATCGCAACCCAGGCGGCCAAGCTCCGGTTCATGACCGGCGGCCAGTGCACGGTTCCCTGGGTTCTCCGCATGCCCCAGGGCGGTGGGGCCGGCAAGAGCACCGCTGCCCAGCACAGCCAGAGCCTCGAGGTCTGGTTCGCCCACATCCCGGGGCTCAAGGTCGTCCTGCCCTCGACCCCGTACGACGCGAAGGGCCTCATGAAGGCCGCGATCCGCGACGACAACCCTGTCGTCTTCCTCGAGCAGAAGCTCCTCTACGCCTTTCGGGGCCTCGTCCCCGACGAGGAGTACGTCCTGCCCCTCAGCCAGTGTGACGTGAAGCGCGAGGGGAGCGACGTCACGGTCGTCGCCTCGGGCTACATGGTCTGGCACGCGATGGTCGCGGCGCAGATGCTCGAGCCCGAGGGGATCAGCGTCGAGGTCGTCGACGTCCGCACGATCGCCCCGCTCGACGAGGAGACGATCGGTGTCTCGGCCCGCAAGACCGGTCGCGTCGTCGCCGTCGCCGAGGCCTGCGAGCAGTACGGCCCCGCGAATGAGTGGGCGATGGTCGCGCTCGAGCGAGCCTGGGGCCAGCTTCGGGGACCGATCATCCGCGTCGCCGGGCGCAACTCGCCGATCCCGTTCGCGAACAGCCTCGAGAACGGCGTCTGGCCGGGCACGCAGGACGTCGTCGACGCGATCCGCGCCTCGATGGCGGGGACGCCGCCCGGCGGCTGAGGCCCCGCCCCCCGACCCCCGATCCCACCACCCACCGGACTGACCACGAGGAACCTGCCGATGTCCACCGAGATCTTCGTCCCGAAGATGACCGACTTCATGGAGGAGGGCACGATCGTCTCCTGGCTCGTTGCCGAGGGCGACCACGTCGACGAGGGCCAGGCGATCCTCGAGATCG
>JBBSAS010000154.1:0-4619 GCA_038252055.1 Candidatus Limnocylindrales bacterium | reverse complement strand
GCCGCGGCCAAGGCCGCCAAGGCCCGGATCGCGGCCGGCAAGGCCGTGAAGGCCAAGGGTGCCCAGACGGCGGCCGGCAAGGCCCGGGCCGCGCTCGCGAAGGCGGGACGCGCCGAGGCCGAGGTCGCGAAGGCCAAGGCGGCAAGCACCACTCCTGTCGAGGCTGCCGCTCCGAAGGCGCGCACCACGCGCGCAAAGGCCGGTGCGAAGGCCGGCGCCGACACAGCTGCCGAGACGACAGCAAAGGCGCCCGCGAAGAAGGCGACGGCCAGAACGACCCCGGCGAAGGCATCGACGGCCAAGGCCGCCACCGCGGCGAAGAAGCCAGCGGCCAAGAAGCCCGCCGCGAAGGCGCCCGCGAAGAAGGCGCCCGCGAAGAAGGCGCCCGCGAAGAAGGCGCCCGCGAAGAAGGCTCCCGAACCCAAGGCCGAGTAGGCGTCCGAGGCCGGTTCGCCGGCCCGATGCTCCTCGCACGCGTTCGCCCCCGGATCCGGTGACCCGGGGGCGTTCGATTCCTGCCGGGCGAGCTGCTGCCCTGAGTAGGTAGACTCGGCCGATGCCCCTCGTCGCGATCGTCCTCGTCCTGGCGTCGTCGGTCTTCCACGTCGCCTGGAACTCGCTCGTCAAGACGTCCGGCGATCCCCTTGCGACCGCGACGCGCGCGGTGAGCCTCGGCGTCCTCGTCGTCACTCCCGTCGCCGCGATCGCCTGGCTGGCGACCGGACGACCGATGCTGGAGCCCGTCGGATGGGTCGTGGTCGTCGCGTCGGGGATCGTCTCCGCGGCCTACTTCGTCCCGCTCTCCGCGGCGTACCGGCGCGGGGCGCTCTCGTCGGTCTACCCCGTGGCACGGGGCACGGGCGCCATCCTCGGCGTCACGATCGGGGTCGTGGTCCTCGGTGAACGGCTCCAGCCCCTCGGGATCGCGGGGGTCACGCTCCTCCTTGGGGGAACGCTCACGGCGGCAGCCGCGACGGCGTCCCGCTCCACCGTCGCACCGGCCCTGCTCGCCGGTTGCGCCGTCGCCGGGTACTCGGCGCTCGACCGCGTGGGCGTGCGGACCGGTCCCCCGTGGCTCTACGCCTGGATCCTCTGGACGATCTGCGCGGTCGGGCTCCAGATCTGGCGGGCCATGACCGTCGCAGCCTGGGGACGGAGCCGGGCGGAAGCCGGAGCGGGCGGCACCGAGGCCTTGACGGGACGCGCCGGCCTTGGTCGGTCGCTCGGCGCGGGGCTCCTGATCATCGGAACCTACATGCTCGTCCTGCTCGCCTACCAGGTCGCCCCGCTCTCGGGCGTCGCCCCGCTGCGGGAGGCGACGACGATCCTTGCTGCGGCGTGGGGCGTCATCGTGCTCGGAGAACGCGAACGCGCGGGCGTTCGCCTCGCGGCCGCCGGCGCCGTGGGAATCGGCGCGATCCTGCTGGCCGTGAGCGGCTGAGGCGGGATCGCAGGTCGGCGTCTCGGGCGGCGACGGTCAGCCGCGCCGGGTCGCGCTGCCGGGCAGGGCTGGGCGTGGGATCCCGGCGGCAAGCCAGGCGCGTGTTCCCGGGAACGCGCACGAGGCGCTCGCCACGCGCGCTCCCTCCGCGAGCGCCCCAACGAGGAACGTGGTATCTGGGGTTGCGTCCCCCGCCCGGCCGGCGATCACGGCCGCCATGACGCCGTGCAGCACGTCGCCTGCGCCGAGCGTGTCGACGGCGACGACGGGCGGGACGTCGACGGCCCCGGCGCGCCCGGTCGAGTCGCACCAGCGGATCCGGCCGGCGCCATCGGTCCGGGCTGCGAACCGCGGGCCCTGGTCGAGGAGGTACGCGAGCACCGTGTCGGCATCGCTGGCGGGGTCCGCACCGGACGCCGCCTCCGCATCGCAGGCGCGGTCCGCGTCGGCCGTCACGCCGGCGTTCGCCGGGACGCCCGGCCGGAACCCGGCCGAGGCGACCACGACGTCCGCGAGGGGCAGGAGCGTCGCGAATGCCGGGCGCCAGGAGCCCGCGTCGAGGAGAACCGGGATTCCACGCTCGCGGGCCGCCCGGAGGACCGGCTCGGCCAGCCGGACGTGGTGGCCGTCCGCGGCGACGATCCGGGCGGCATCGAGGAGCGACGCGATGGCCGCACCATCGACCGTGGGCGGATCACCGTCGAGGCCTCGATCCGTCCGGGATACGACGGCGCGCTGCCCCGTCCGTTCGGTCACGAGGATCGCGGCAACCGGGGGCGCGGCCACGCGATCGGCCACCGCGCGGCCGATCGTCGCGTCCTCCACCACCACGCCGTTGGCCCGGAGATCGTCGGCCGCCACGCCGGCGAACGGGTGGGACCCGAGCGCGGTGACGAGACGGGCGCCTCCGCCGGCCCAGGCGAACGCGACCGCGGCGTTCGCGGCCGGACCCCCGGCGGCGAGCAGCTGCGAGGTGGCGACGACCTTCTCGTCCGCTCCCGGCACGTGATCGACCCCGAGCACGAGGTCGAGCGTGGCGAGCCCCACGAAGAGGCCGCCACTCCCGTCGACGCCGGCCGGCGCGAGGGGCGCCGAGGTCACCCCGGCAGGTACGGCTTCGCGCCGGCGAGCGCGGCCGCGCCGAGGTAGACGCCGCCGACACCGACCTCCTCCTCGATCCGGAGGAGCCGGTTGTACTTCGCCACGCGCTCGCTGCGGGAGGGGGCGCCGGTCTTGATCTGGCCGGTTCCCATCGCCACGACGAAGTCGGCGATCGTCGTGTCCTCGGTCTCGCCGGACCGGTGACTGACCATCGCGGTCCAACCGGCACGGCGGGCCATCTCGATCGCGGCCATCGTCTCGGTGAGCGTCCCGATCTGGTTGAGCTTGATGAGCACCGAGTTCATCGCCAGCTCATCGATGCCGCGGGCGATGAACGACGGGTTCGTCACGAGGATGTCGTCGCCGACGAGCTGGACGCGATCGCCGATCCGGGCCGTGAGCTCCTTCCAGCCGACCCAGTCCTCCTCGGCGAGGCCGTCCTCGAGCGAGATGATCGGGTAGGTCGAGGTCCAGCGGTCCCAGAGATCCACCATCTCGCCGGAGTCGAGGGTCCGCCCCTCGCGCTCGAGCACGTAGCGGCCGGGCACGTCGCCGGCCCCGGTCCCCTCCTCGAGGACGGAGCTCGCCGCCGGGTCGAGTCCGATCGCAATCTCCTCGCCGGGGCGATAGCCGGCCTTCTCGATCGCCCGCAGGATCACCTCGACCGCCGCCTCGTTCGACGGAAGCGACGGGGCGAACCCGCCCTCGTCGCCCTGGCCGACCGAGTAGCCCCCCTCGCTCAGGAGGCCCTTGAGGGCATGGAAGACCTCGGCCCCGGCGCGGAGCGCGTCGGCGAAGGTCTCAACCCCGACCGGGGCGACCATGAACTCCTGGAAGTCCGTGGAGTTCACGGCATGCTTGCCGCCGTTGAGGATATTGAAGAACGGGACCGGGAGGATCCGCGCGCCGGCGCCGCCGAGGTATCGGTAGAGCGGCAGGTCGTGCGCGGCGGCGGCCGCGTGGGCGCAGGCGAGGCTGACGCCGAGGATCGCGTTCGCGCCGAGGTTCCCCTTGTTCGGCGTCCCGTCGAGCTCGAGGAGCGCCGCGTCGATGTCGGGCTGGTCGGCCGCGTCCGCGCCCATGAGCGCCGGCCCGATCGTCTCGCGGACGTTCGCGACGGCCCGCAGGACGCCCTTGCCGCCGAAGCGAGCCTTGTCGCCATCGCGGAGCTCGACGGCCTCGTTGACGCCGGTCGAGGCGCCGGAGGGGACCGCCGCCCGGCCGACAGAGCCGTCGGCGAGGATGACGTCGACCTCGATGGTCGGGTTGCCCCGCGAATCGAGGATCTCGCGGGCGTCGACGTATTCGATCTCGGTGTTCATGCGGGGGCTCCAGCGTCGGGAAGGATAGCGATTCCCGGCAGCGTCCGTCCCTCGATGAGCTCGAGCGAGGCCCCACCGCCGGTGCTGATGTGGGTCATCTTGGGCGCGAGACCCTGCTGGGTCACGGCAGCGACGGAGTCGCCGCCGCCGACCACGACGATCGCGCCGGCGTCGGCCCGGTCCGCGAGGAAGCGGGCCATGCGGCGGGTCCCCGCGCCGAACGCGGGCATCTCGAAGACGCCGAGCGGCCCGTTCCAGAAGATCGTCTTCGCATCGGCGAGCGCGGCCTCCATCGCCGCCAGCGAATCCTCGCCCACGTCCACGATGTGCCAGGACGCCGGGAGCTTCTCCACGGAGAGAGTCTTGTACTCGGCCCCCTGGGTGACCTCCTTGGCGATCACGACGTCGCTCGGGAGGATGAGCTGGACGCCCCGCTCCTCGGCCGCCGCCATGATCCGGCGGGCGTCCTCCACGCGGTCGGGCTCGGCGAGGCTCTTGCCGACGCTCTTGCCCTGGGCGAGGAGGAAGGTGTTGGCCATCCCGCCGCCGACGACGAGGATGTCGACCCTGGCGGTCAGGTTCTCGAGGACCTTGATCTTGTCCGACACCTTGGCCCCGCCGATGATCGCGGCGTAGGGGCGGGCGGGGTTCTCGACGAGCTGGCCGAGGTACTTGATCTCGCTCTCCATCAGGAAGCCGGCATAGGCCGGCAGGAGCTCGGCGACGCCGTAGGTCGAGGCGTGGGCCCGGTGGGC
>JBBSAS010000153.1:0-4657 GCA_038252055.1 Candidatus Limnocylindrales bacterium | reverse complement strand
CGGATGACGAGGTCCACCTCCGCCCGGGCCTTGGCGACGACCTCCTCGATCCGCCCCGGGTGGATCCGCCCGTCGGCCATGAGCTTCGTCAGGGCGATCCGGGCGATCTCGCGTCGGACCGGGTCGAAGCCCGACAGGACCACGGTCTCGGGCGTGTCGTCGATGATCAGGTCGATCCCCGTCGCCTGCTCGAGGGCCCGGATGTTGCGGCCCTCGCGCCCGATGATCCGGCCCTTCATCTCGTCGGACGGAAGGTGGACCACCGAGACCGTGTGCTCCGCGGTGTGGTCGGCCGCGACGCGCTGGATCGCGGTGACGATGACTGCGCGGGCCCGGTCCTCGGCCTCGTCGCGCGCGTTGCGCTCGATCTGGCGAGCAAGGCGGACGGCGTCGTTCTCGGCTTCGGCGCGGACGGCCTCGATGAGGCCGGCCTTGGCGTCCGCGGCGGACATGTCGGCGACGCGCTCGAGCGCGGCGACCTGCTCGCCCCTGGCGGCCGCGAGCTCCTCGCGGGTCCGCTCCGCCTCGCGCTCACGGTCGAGCAGCTTGCGGTCGCGCTCCTCGACCATGTCGGTCCGCTGGTCGAGCTGCTCGTCACGGGCGAGCAATCGCCGTTCGAGCGCGGAGAGCTCGCCGCGCTTCGCGCGCGCTTCTTCCTCCGCTTCACGCCCGAGGCGCAGCTTCTCGTCCTTTGCCTCGAGGATCAGGTCCTTCTGCTGGGTCCGGGCCTCGGCCACGATCCGGGCGGCTTTCTCCTCTGCGCTGCGCATCGACTGGCCGGCCCAGAGGCTGCGGCCGAAGAAGCCGACGGCAAGGCCGCCGGCGACGGCTGCCAGCAGGACCGCCGCCAGGACGACGGGGTTGTCCATGGTGTGCTCTCGCCTCCCGTGCGGCCGGGGTGCGGCCGCGGGTCTCTCGCGGAATCGGCGAACGCCGGAACGTCCGCGGCTTCTCTCGGGGGCCGTGGACGGCGGGCCGGCGTGGGCTCGCCGGAATGGAAGGATCGGATCTGCCGGTCGCACGCGCGACCGGGTTGTCTGTAGGGTACGGCCGGGCGCCGGGAGGGTCAAACGCCGGCTTCGCCGCTCCCCGTCGTTCTCACGCCTCCGGCGGCGGGTCCGCACGGGCCAGCCACTCGCTGGCCACCTCGCGGCAGACGTCCGGATCGAAGCCGTTGCGGGCGAGGAGCGCGTAGGACCTGGCGCGACGGCGTCGCGGATCCTCTTCGCGGAGGCTTGCCCCGCCACGCCGCTCGAGGAGGCGCAGGGCCGCCGCCCGGTCCGACGCACCTGACGCCGCGCGTTCCTCCCCCACCACCAGCCCCTCCTCGTCGCGCTCGACCGCTTCCCCGGTGGTGGCGGCTTCCCGGTCGGCGAGAGCGGCCTCGATGTCCGCGCCGGCGACTCCCTTTCGACGGAGCTCATCGCGCAGCACCCGCGCACTCCGGGGCCGGGCCCGGTCGCGGGACTCGACCCAGGCCCGCGCGAAGGCGGCGTCGTCGAGGTACCCGAGGGCGACCATCCGCTCGATCGCGCCCCCGACGAGATCAGGACGGTACCCGTTGTCGCGCAGCCGCCGACGGAGCTCCTCGACCGAGCGGGGCCGCGCCTCGAGGAAGCGAGCCGCCGCCTCGAGGACGAGTGCCGGGTCATCGACCGCGGCCCGCCGGGCGCGCGCCTCCGCGGGCATCTCGCGCGGGCGCCGGGCCATCGGCGGCGCCCGGATGTGACCCGCGCTCCCCTACTCCGCCTCCTCGATCCCCTCGACCGGGATCGCGGCACTCGAGAGTCCGGCCCGGATGCGGCCCTCGATCTCGGTCGCGATGGCCGGGTTCTGGCGGAGGAACGTCTTCGCCGCCTCGCGGCCCTGGCCGAGCCGCGTCTCACCGAAGGTGAACCAGGCACCCGTCTTCGTGACCACGTCCATCGCCACACCGACGTCGAGCAGGCCGCCCTCGCGGCTGATCCCCTCGCCGTACATCACGTCGAACTCGGCGAGCCGGAACGGCGGGGCGACCTTGTTCTTGACGACCTTCACCCGGACCCGGTTTCCCACCGATTCGGTCCCGACCTTGATCGTCTCCACCCGCCGGATGTCGAGGCGGACCGAGGCGTAGAACTTCAGGGCCCGGCCACCGGGCGTCGTCTCCGGGTTCCCGAACATCACCCCGATCTTCTCGCGGAGCTGGTTCGTGAAGACGAGCGACGTGTTGGAGCGACTCACTGCTCCGGTGAGCTTGCGGAGCGCCTGGCTCATGAGGCGGGCCTGAATCCCCACGAAGGAGTCGCCCATCTCACCCTCGATCTCGGCCCGCGGCACGAGGGCGGCAACCGAGTCAAGGACGACCACGTCGATCCCGCCGGACCGGATGAGCGTCTCGGTGATCTCGAGGGCCTGCTCGCCGGTGTCCGGCTGGCTGACGAGGAGCTCATCCACGTTGACCCCGCAGGCCCGGGCATATCCCGGGTCGAGGGCGTGCTCGACGTCGATGAACGCGGCAACCCCGCCCCGTCGCTGGGCCTCGGCGATGATGTGCTGGCAGACCGTCGTCTTGCCGGACGACTCAGGGCCGAAGATCTCGGTGATCCGGCCACGCGGGATCCCGCCGACGCCGAGGGCCAGATCGAGGGCGATCGATCCCGAGGGGATGAAATCCACCTGCTGCCGCTCGGCCGATCCCAGGCGCATGATCGAGCCACGCCCGAACTGCTTCTCGATCGCGAGGATCGCGGCCTCGACCGCCTTCCCCCGTTCGCCGGTGCCGTTCCCGCTCGCGCTCGCGGTTTCCCGGCGGTCGCTCATCATCGCCATCTCGTCACGCTCCTGTCGGTGCCCCCGGCTCCGGCGGAGCGGACGACCCCGCGCCCGCCCCGGGTCTCAGCTCTCGTCGGGTGGTTGCTCGACGACGGTCCGCGGCTTTCGCTTCGGCTTGATGATCTCGACGCTCTGGGGAGGCTCGAGATAGGGCTGGAGCGTGGGCTTCGGGTCGGCCGCCTTCGGCTTCTTCTTGACCTCGCGGTGTGGACGGTCTCGGGATCCCATCGTCGAACGCCTCCGCGGAACACGAGCGTAGTGCCCCGGCCTTCACGCGGTCTGCACTGCCGCTTCATCGCGACGTTGCTGGCGTGCCAGCGCACGCAGCTCCGGAAGGCGCTGAGGGAACGTCCTGGCGCGCAGTGCGGCCCGGACCTCAGCCATGAAGTCTAGGGTGAACGTGAGGTTGTGACAAGTCGCCAGTCGATACGCGAGCAGCTCGCCTGCCCGGAAGAGATGGGCGAGGTAGGCCCGCGAGAAGCGGCGGCACGCCAGGCACCGGCAGCCGTCCTGGATGGGGGCGGGATCGTCGCGGAACCGCTCGTTCCGCAGGTTGAGCCGGCCGCCCGGGACCCAGACCTGGCCATTGCGCGCAACGCGGGCCGGAAGCACGGAGTCGAAGAGGTCCACGCCGCGGTGGACCGCATCGAGAAGGTCGAGCGGCGAGCCCAGGCCCATCAGGTAGCGGACCCGCGTGTCCCCCGCGAGGAGCGGCACGACGATGTCGAGGGCGGCCGCCCGCTCGGCCGGCGTCTCGTCGCCGGCGAGGCCGCCGATGTTGAGCCCGTCGAACGGGAGCGCGGCAATCGCCGCCGTGGAGGCGCGTCGGAGCTCCGGGTCCAGGCCGCCCTGGATCACCCCGAAGAGGGCCTGGTCCGTCCGCCGGTGGGCCGCCAGGGACCGCTCCGCCCAGCGGTGGGTCCGCTCGGTGGCCTGCGCGACGTCCTCGAGCCGGGTCGAAGCGGGCGGAACCGGCTGGTCGAAGGCGACCGCGACATCGGCGCCGAGCGCCTCCTGGATCGCGATCGACGATTCGGGCGTGAAGCGGTGGCGCGAGCCGTCGTGGTGGCTGCGGAACGTGACCCCGTCATCGTCGATCGCGTTGAGGTCGTCGAGCGAGACCACCTGGAAGCCGCCGGAGTCGGTGAGGATCGGGCGGTCCCACGACATGAAACGGTGGAGCCCCCCGAGCCGGGCGATTCGTTCGTGCCCGGGACGGAGGTAGAGGTGGTACGTGTTCGCGAGAATGATCTCGGCCCCAGCCTCCACGAGGTCGTCGGGATGGAGCGCCTTGACCGTGGCATTCGTTCCGACCGGCATGAATGTCGGCGTCTCGACGACGCCGTGGGCCAGGTGGAGCCGCCCAGCGCGCGCGAGCGTGGAGCCGTCGGCGGGCGGCGGGACGAGGACCTCGAAACGGGCGGCGCCCGACACGGGCCGGCTCAGGCCTCCGTGGGGGATGCCGGCGCGGGCGCGTCCCGTTCCGCGGCGGTCTCCCAGAGCGACGGCTCGCGGTCGGAGCGGCGGGGCGGAATCTCGTAGCCGAGCCCGGCGAGATGGGCGCGGGCGCGGTCGGTGGCGACGCGCCCCTGGGGCGTCCGATCGAGAAAGCCGATCCGGAGCAGGTATGGCTCGTAGACGTCCTCGACGGTTTCGACATCCTCCGCGAGGACCGCGGCGAGGGCCGCGACACCGACGGGCCCGCCACCGAACTTCTGGACGATGCCGGCGAGGAGGCGCCGGTCGGTGGCGTCGAGACCCTCGGCGTCGATCTCGAGGACGCCCATCGCCTCGTCGACGGCGGCATGGTCCACGCGGCCGGTGCCGTGGACCTCCGCGTGGT
>JBBSAS010000152.1:0-4669 GCA_038252055.1 Candidatus Limnocylindrales bacterium | reverse complement strand
GCCACCGATCGCCCCCGGAACCCCGGACCGCCCCGATCGAACGCGACCCCGCGGTCGCGGAGTGAGACGAAGGCGTCATGGCCGATGACGACGTGGTCGAGGAGCTCGATGTCGAGGAGGCGGCCGGCGGCGAGCGCCTCGGCCGTGAGGTGGAGGTCGTCGGGCGAGGGTGTCGGATCGCCGCTCGGGTGGTTGTGGACGAGGATCACGCCCGCGGCGTTGGCCCGGACCGCGTCGCGGAAGAGCTCGCCGACACGCACGAGGCTCGCGCTGACGTTCCCCTGGTAGACCGTCACGACCTTGAGGACGGCGTTCTTCGCGTTGAGGAGGACGACCCGGAGCTCCTCCCGCTCGAGGTGCCCCATCTGCGGCAGGAGACGGTCGACGACGTCCCGGGGCGCCCGCACGGTCCAGCGGCCGGCCGGCCAGTCGGCCGCGAGACGGCGCCCCAGCTCGAACGCGGCGGTCAGTTGCGCCGCCTTCGCCGTGCCGACGCCGGGAAGGTCAACGAGCTCGAGGTCGCTCGCCCGGGCAAGGCCGATGAGACCCTCGTGGCGTCCGAGCGCCTCCTCGGCGAGGTCCACCGCGCCGAGGCCGCGGGCGCCCGAGCACCAGACGAGGGCGATGAGCTCCGCGTTCGTGAGGCCGCCGGCCCCGCGAGCCGCGAGCCGTTCGCGGGGGCGCTCGAGGAGCGGGATCTCCCGGACGCGGCGTGCGGGCCGGCGGCAGATGCCCGGGCCACGGCTGGCCTCGGACCGGGACATGGCCGCCGCGGGCCCGATGACCGCGGAGGGGCCGGCCTCGACCGGCTGGGGAGAGAGGTTCGCGCCGGCGTCGATCACGGGATGGCACCTCGATGCACGGAAGTCCGGGGATGGATCCCCGGGCCCGGACGACGGAGCCCGCCGATTCCCCCGCCGTCCGAACCCGGGGATGCCGCGCATCGTAGGGGGGCGCCCTCATCGGGGACTCACCGGGCGCTCACCGCCGGCTTCGTCGCTCCGACGCCCATCCGTGGCCGGGCGACGACTGCCCGGCGTCAGGCGCCGGCCCGGGTGCCGCGGGGTGACCCGGTACGAGGCCTGGCAGCGAACCGGGGTTGCTGAGGGAGCCCCGGTTCCTGGGCGTGGCCGCGGCTCAGCGCGTGGCCGCACCGCTCAGGGCGAGAAGGAGGAACGGGAGCGCGTTGTACGTGGCGTGAAGGGCGATCGGCGCCACGAGCGAGCCGCGCCGGAGGAAGACCCAGGCCAGGACGAGCCCGACCGGCAGGCGCACCGCAAACGCGATGAAGGCGGTCCCGAGCACCGTGGCCGCATCGCTACCGACGAGCGTCGTGACGTGAACGAGGGCGAAGAAGACCGCGCCCCGGACGATCGCGGCCCGACGCCCGGCGGCAAGGCCCCAGGCCGTGGTCACGAAGCCGCGGAAGAAGCTCTCCTCCCAGAGCGGGGCGATCACGGCGGCCGCGAGGAGGTTCACGAGGATCCCGACCAGATCGTCGGTCACCGGAAGCGGGGAATCGGGCGCCATCCCGAGGAGCGTGATCAGGATCCCCGCCAGGAAGCTCGTCCCGAGCAGGGTCGGGATCGCGAGCGCAGCGCCGAAGCCGACGTCGGCGAGCGCCGCCTTCGGCCACGGGGCCGGCGCCCGAGCACCCATCTCGCGCCAGGAGAGAGCGCCGGTCCGCACGACGACGAGAGCAACGAGGCCGAGCGCGATCCCGCCCGTCAGGAGGGCGGAAGCAAGGACCGCGGCCGGACCCTCCGCCGGGAACCCCACGGCGTCGAGGCCCGTACCGGCGACCAGCGTCAGCGCGATCGCCGCGGCGAAGACGAGAACCGGGGAGGGACCCGTGTAGGCCCGCCGGTCGGCACGCCGCTGGAAGGCCTGCGACGCCGCGGCCGCCGTCAGTCCGAGGCCGAGGGCGGCAACCCCGACGACGACCGCGAGCACGGCGGCGGCGTCCGACGGCGCCACGATAGAGGCGGCGAGGCACCCGACGGCGAGGACGACGAGCGACCAGGCGGCGACGTAGAGCCGCGGGACGGCCCGGCCCGCCACGCGGAAGACCCGGCGGCGCGGCGCCGGGTCGGCCCGCGGGAGAGAAGCGCCGGCCCCGGGCAACCCGTCGAGCGGCAGCTCCGGGTTGGGCGCTGCGGCAGGGTCCGTGGATCAGGCCCCGGTCGGGGGACGGGTGGCGGCAGAGCCCGAGCCGCGCTGGGACGCGCGGGGCGATCGGGTCGATCGCGTGGTCGTCACGGGGGCGGGCGCAGGTGCAGCCAAGGCCGTCGTGGCCGGTTCCGGCCGGGGCGCGGGGACCGGCTGCGGGCGCGGAGCCGGGGCAGGCTCAGGCCGGGCGTCGCGGACCGGACGGACCGGCACCGTGCCGACGGCGACGGCTTCCCGCCGCTCGAAGTCCCGGCCGCACCAGGCGCAGAGCGTCCAGTCGAGGCCCACGAGCTTCGAGCAGTTCGGGCAGACGCGCTTGAGGCGGGTCCGGCAGGTGGGGCAGAGGATCCAGTCCTCGGAGACCTTCCGGTGGCAGGTGGCGCAGTGCTCGATCTGCTCGATCTCGGCGATGAGCGCCTCCTCGGCGAGGCCGCGCTCGTACGCCTCGCCCAGGCGCTCCTGGGGCCGCACGATCCGGTAGACGACGATCCCGAACAGGAAGAAGATCGGGGTGAAGCCGATGACGATCGCTGCGGCGATGTAGGGGAGGACGGGGTTCGCCGTCCGGCCCTGCATGTCCCGGAACGCCCAGTAGGCCGAGGCAAGCCAGAGCACGACGACGTAGATCCCGATCGCCTGGATGCCCACCTTGACGAGCGGGCTGTCGAGGAACGCATTGATCGCGTCGCCGATGCCCGAGAGGAAGTCCAGGTTCATGGGGCGGGACTACCCACCTCCGTGCGAGGGGATCGATCGCGGCCCTCCGACGCCGCGGAGGAGAGACACGCGGCGCAGTGTAGCAGGGGAGAGACGCCGTTCCGCACCGTGTGTCGCTCCGCGCGGTGCGTGCTCGCCGACGATCTCTCGCCGCCGCGTGGCGATCGCCCCTGATAGATGGGCGCCGCCCTCAGCGGGGCACCGGGTGGCGGCGGAGCAGCTCCGCGGAGGCAAGGGCCGCCCGCCATGCCGCCGCGATCCCGGCGAGGACGAGCGCGATCGCCCACGCGGCCGAGACGAGCAGCGAGACCGCGAGCACCGCGAGCGCGTTCGTCGCCTCCGCGAGCACGTCACGGGACGCGGCCCAGGCAGCGCCGATCGCCCACCCCGACGGCACGAGCAGCACGACGCTCACGAGGATGGCCACCGCGACGGCCAGGGCGGTCCCGAGCGGCGCCCGGATCGGGTCTTCGAGCGCGGCGGCCAGGGCCCGCGGCCAGGGCGTCCCGAGGAGCACGGTGCGGCGCGTCGCGAAGCCGCCGACCACCTCGCCGGCGAGCCAGGCGACCGCGACGACGATCGTCGGGCCGGTGGACCCCGCGACGACCCGGAGGAGGAGGGGCATCGCCACGTCGGACGGCAGCGTCAGCTCGCGGTACGCGGCCGCCACCCAGGCGGGGACCGCGGAGGCGCCGAGAGCAACCATGGGAACGAGGAGGAGAAGCCGGACGGCGGCGACCCGGATCGTTGCGCCCCGGATCGTTGCGCCCCGCCAGTCCGCCACCGCGTCGGACACCGGGCCGACCTCCGGCACGAAGATCGTTGCGTGGGGCCGCCCGCCGGAGCTGCCGGCCCGGCCGGGCCGGCTCATCGAAAGGAGCAGGGTGGCCTCGCCGGCCGCGGCGACGAGCGTTCCCGCGATCGCGAGGGCGATCCCGGCACCGAGCGCCGCGATGAGGATCGCGACCAGATGAGGCCCCGGCCCCTCCGCGGTGACTGATGTGGGCCCCACGAACGTGGCCAGGCCCACGAACGATGGCAGGACGAGGGCGGGAAGCAGCAGGAGGAGAACGCCGCCGCGCGCGAGGAAGGGCACGAGGGCCACGGCCCAGAGCGCAGGCCGGCCCAGCACCGCGACGGAGGCGGACACGACAGCGCGCGCCCACGGCTCCGGACGCGGCGGCACCGTCGGCCGGATCGGCGTCCCGTCGAGCTCCTCGAGCGCGCCGGCCACGACGTTCGCCGCCTCGGTCACGGAGCGGGGGAAGGCGTCCCCCCGGCGACGATCTCGAGCTGGCGCAGCGCCTGCTCGACGAGGTCGATCTCCGTCCCGTACGTCGCCCAGTCACCCCGACGGAGCGCGTCCTGCGCTTTCGCGTAGTGATCGTTGGCGTACCGGATCAGGGCGGACACGTCATCCGGCTGGGGTGTCACGACCGGCCCGCCGGTCGGGGCCGGCGTCGGCGAGGCGCCGGGTGACGGGCTCGGTCCGGGTGTCGGCGTCGGGACGGGCCCGCCGGCGAGGAGCAGCCTGAGGGCCTCCTCGAGCGTGTCGCCCCAGACGATGTTCGTCGGGCTCGCGACCACGATCTTCGTGAACTCGGGGATCGCCGAGCCGGTCGACTGGAGGTAGATCGGCTCAAGGTAGATGATCGAGTCCTGGACGGGGATCACGATGAGGTTCCCGCGGACGACCTCACTGCCTGCCTGGCTCCAGAGCGTGACCTGGGAGCTGATGATCGGATCCTGGTCGATCCGGGCCTCGATCTGCACCGGGCCGAAG
>JBBSAS010000151.1:0-4739 GCA_038252055.1 Candidatus Limnocylindrales bacterium | reverse complement strand
GAGCCTCGCGCTCGAGGATCGCGCGGAGCGACCGCAGCGCCCGATGCTGGAGCACGCGAACCGCCCCGGTGCTCCGGTCCATGAGGACGGCCGTCTCGGCGGGCGTCAGCTCAGCAAAGAACCGCCAGATCAGGACGTCACGCTGGTCCGCCGGGAGGCCATCGAGGGCCGCACGCATCCGGTCACGATCGTGGCCACGCTCCGCAGCCATGACGGGGTCGCCAGCCTCCGCAGGCCGCTCCAGGGCCGCCTCGAGGGGAGCTACAGCGTGCGCCGTGCGGCGATGATCGATGACCGCGTTGCGAGCGATCCGGAAGACCCACGCCCCGAAGGGGAGGCCGCGGGGTCGATACCGGGGAAGGGCCTCGATCATCTTGACGAACGTCCGCTGGAGAAAATCCTCGGCAAGATCCGGGTCGCCGAGCTGGTGGCGCAGGAACCGCCGGAGGCGCGGCGAGAAGGCGTCGTAGAGCCCGGCGAACGCGCCAGCGTCGCCGTCGACTGCACGTCGCACGAGGAGATCGATCGCGGCGGGATCATCGGCGGGATCGCCCATCGGGGTGGCCGGGTCACCTCCTGGGATGGCTGCCCCGGGCGGCTGGCTCGAGTGGGCGGGGCGTCATGGCCATGATGACGCCTCGTCCAGATCGAGCCCGCAACCGCCATGGCCCACCACCCGCGAGGGATCTGCCCGCCCGGATCAGGAGCCGCGCCGGCCGTGGCCCGGATCCGGGGCAACAGACGGGTTGGCTGCTCCCCCGCGATTCGGCGCCGCGGATGCCTGCGGGCCGCGCCCGGGTGTCGTGGCCGGCGCCGCCGACGGCGCAGGCCCCGTCCGGGCGCGCGTTTCGGCTCGAACCTGGGTGGCCGGCGTCGCTTCCGGGTCGGCCGCCCGCGCCCGCGTGCGCTCGCGCTCCTGGCTGGGGACCCCTACGACGGTCGTCGACGAAGACGCGGTCGCGGCGGGCGATGGCGTGGCATGAAGCCGGTCGCGGTCCCGGTCGCGGTCCTGGTCCCCATCGCAGTCGGGCGACGGGACAGGCGAGGGAGCCGCGAGGTGGACGCGTTCCTGGTCGCGGACTTGATCCCGGTCCGCATCGTTCGTCCGCGCCTCGGTCTGATCCCGGTCGCGCGCGAGGTCCGGGGAAGCCACCGGAACAGGCGCCGAGCTGAGCGCCAGCGCCCCCACGACGGCCGTGCCGCCGACAAAGGCAGCGACCTTGGCGGCGAGTGCTGCGGGAAGGAGTCCGATCATCGTGCATGTCTCCGTGACGGCGGCGGGCCCCTGCCCGGTCGGGCGCCGTTTCTTCTCCTGCTGCAACGAACGATGTCACCGCGCGTTACGGCCGAGGCCTGTCCTGGTCGCGCCCGGGGCGGGGAGAGGGTACGATGCGCCTCGTCCCGGCCCCCAGCGGGCCACCCGGTCGCCCACGAGGATCCGCCCCGATGACCGACAAGACGACGAAGCCAGCCGACCCGGCCGCCGAGCCCGAGGCTCCGCTCCCCACGCACACCGTCGACGGGCGCCCGTACTCGCCGGGCCTGGAGGGCGTCCTCGCGGCCGAGACCGAGCTCGGCCTTGTCGACGGGGTCAACGGCCGCCTCCTCTACCGTGGCTACCGGATCGGCGATCTCGTCGCCAACGGCAGCTACGCCTCCGTGGCGAACCTCCTCTGGACCGGCAGGTGGGAACCGCGCGCGCGGCTCGCGGCCGGCCGGGTCCCGTCCGCGGTCATGTCGGCCCTCCGGGGTCTGCCGCGGACGGCGAAGCCGATGGATGCCCTGCGGACCGCGGTCTCCGTCTGGGGCGCCACCCAGGCGCTGGACTGGCCACCAACGGAGGTCCAGGCCCGCGCGCTCACCGCCTTCTCGCCGTCGGCGCTCGCCGCCTTCGTACGGCTTCGCGATGACCTCGAGCCGGTGGATCCCGATCCCTCGCTCGACGTCGTCTCCGGCTTCCTCTACCAGCTCACCGGGAAGCGACCGGACGCGGCCACGGCGCGCGCCCTCGACGCCTACTTCGTCGTCGGCGCCGAGCACGGGCTCAACGCCTCCACCTTCACCGCGCGGGTCATCACCTCGACCCGGTCCGACATGGCCTCGGCCGTGACCGGCGCGATCGGGGCGATGAAGGGACCGCTCCACGGCGGCGCTCCCTCCGAGGTCGTGGAGCAGATCCACAAGGTCGGCTCGCCGGAGCGGGCCGAGCAGTGGGTCCGCGACGCCCTCGCCCGCGGCGAGCGGCTGATGGGCTTCGGTCACCGCGTCTACCGCGCCTACGATCCCCGCGCGGCGGCCCTGCGGAAGGTCGTGGAGGCGATGCCGACGCGGCCGGACTGGCTCGACCTCGCGATCAAGGTCGAGGACGTCGCCCTCAAGGTCCTCGAGGAGAAGTACCCGGACCGACCGCTCAAGACGAACGTCGAGTTCTACGCCGCGGCCGTCCTCCAGGGCGTCGGCCTGACCCCGGACCTCTTCCCGGCGACGTTCGCGCTGGCCCGGCACGCCGGCTGGACGGCCCACGTCATCGAGCAGGCCTCCGCCAACCGCCTCATCCGGCCCGACGCGCGATTCGTCGGTGCCGCGGAGCGTGACCTCCCGAAGTAGCTCAGGGTCGGCGATCGCGCCGAACAGACACTGCGAAGGGGCCATCCGGCGGGTGCCGGCCGGCGAATCACTGTGGCAGGCTGGGTGACCTCGCGCGCCGCCAGCCGTCCATCAGCGCGGCCGCCCGAACCTGGAGATCGCCCCCGTGCGCGTCCGCCTCGGAATCACTACCACGTTCGCGGTCAAGCGCTGGCCGCGGCCCGCCGACTGGGCCCCCATCGTCCGAGACCGGCTCGGGCTCCGCCTCGTCCAGCACACGCTCGACCTCGTCGAGCCCCCGCTCGGCGTCGGGACCGTGGTCGCCCGGTCGGGTGCCGTGCGGAAGGCTGTGGCCGAGCACGGGCTCGAGCTCCACTCGACAATCACCGGCCGGAGCGCCTCCGCGCGGTCGTTGCTCCTCCACCCGGACCACGAGGCGCGCACGGAGGCGCGGATCCTCTTTCACCGGGCGATCGCCTTCACGGAGCGCGCCGGTGGGATCGCGACCGGCGGGCACGTCGGCGCCCTCTCGTCCGCCGATGTCGCCGATCCCGAGGCACGCCGAGCCCGGTGGGCGGATCTCCGGACCGCCCTCGTCACGCTCGCGATCGACGGCCGTCGGGCGGGCCTCGAGTACCTCGTCGTGGAGAACCGGCCATCCGCCCGGGAGACCTCGGGGATGGCCGAGATCCGGGAGCTGCTCCGGGACGGCGACAACCTCCACGTGCCGATCCGGATCTGCCTCGACCTCGGGCACATGTGCGTCGTCGGCGCGAGCGACGAAAACCGCGACCCCTACGCGTGGCTCCGTGCCTTCGCACCGGTCGCGCCGATCGTCCAGGTCCAGCAGTGCGACGCCGACTCGGACCGCCACTGGCCGTTCACCCCCACCTGGAACGCCCGGGGCAGGATCCACCCGGACGCCGTGATCGACGCGCTCGGCGAGGGCGGCGCGGAGGACGTGGTCCTCATGCTGGAGGTCAGCCCGCCCTCGGCCCAGGATGACGAGAGCCTCGTGGACGACCTCGTCGTCTCGGTCGACTACTGGCGCGAGGCGCTCGCCCGACGGGGCTTCGACGCGGGCTGACCCGGACTCAGGCGAACGACCGCCCGCGGCGCAGCGAGATCGTGACGGCCGCGCCACCGAGCAGGAAGACGACGCCTCCGACGTAGAAGGGGGCCGGGATCCCCCCGAGCCCGGCCGCGGCCGCTCCGATCGTCGGGCCCACGATGCCGGCGAGGGAGAGGGGGAGGAGGACGAGGTTGAGCGTCGCCGAGCGGCGCTCCGGCGCGACCTCCACGGCCACGAGCCCAAAGACCATCGCCTGGGTGGATGCCTGGAGCGCCGAGTAGACGACCGCCACCCCGGCCAGGGCCGCCACCCCCGGGGCGAGCGGCATGAGGAGGAGCGCCACGCCGGCGCCGAGGAGCGCCGCCGCCAGCACGCGACGGAAGCCGACGCGATCGCCGAGCGGCCCCGCGAGCGGAGAGATGAGGGCTCCCACGAGGGCGGCGGTCCCGGCCACGAGGCCGATCGCGGACGCGAGGTTTCCGGCACCGCCGTTCGCCTCCTCCACGAGGAGCGGGAGGTACGGCCGCGTCATCTGGTTCGCGAGGATCGAGACGCCGAAGATCGCGAAGATCCGCCGCACCGCCGGATCGGCGAGCACGCCGCAGATCGCCCGCCGCGCGAGACCGATCGCACTGCCCTGCGGGATCACGGACGGCCGGATCTCGCGCGAGCCGGCCATGATGAGGAACGCCGTCCCGAGCGAGAGCAGAGCGCCGAGCCAGAAGACGGCCGCGAGCGGGAGCCCCAGCCCGTCGACCATCACGCCGCCGAGGAACGGGCCGATCGCGAAACCGAGCGGTCCGGTTGCCCCGAAGAGCGCGGTCACCGTCCCGACCCGGTGGCGAGGCGTGACGTCGCGCAGAGCGGCCAGCATGACTCCCGTGTTCCCGAGCTGGAGCCCGACGAGGAGGAGGCTTGCCGCGAGCTGCCACGGCTCCACGGCGATCGCGAAGCCGGCGAAGACGAAGAACTCGACGACGGCGCTCCGGGCGATGACCGCGCGGCGGCTGTACTTGTCGGCCCAGACGCCCCAGAACGGGACGAGGAAGATCCCGAAGACGAAGATGAGGCTGGAGAAGAG
>JBBSAS010000150.1:0-4762 GCA_038252055.1 Candidatus Limnocylindrales bacterium | reverse complement strand
GGGACCGTCGGCACGCACCGGCCGGTCCTCACGTTCACCGGCCCGATCAGCAACCCGCGCCTGACGAACCTGACCATCGACTCGGGCGCCGCGTTCTACGTCGAATGCCTCGTCACCGTCGCGGCCGGGAAGCTGCTCGTGATCGACTGCGGCGCCTGGACCGCTCTCAACGATGGCGTCAACGCGATCGGCAGCATCCGCCACTCCGGGGCGTTCGAGTTCTTCCGCCTCGATCCCGGGGCCAACAGCCTCCGCGTGACCGCGAGCTCGCCCGGCGGTTCGCTTGATGTTCTCTACAGCCCGCCGTTCCTGTGAGGTCTGCCATGCCCGCCAAGCCCAAGCCCGCCAAGCGCCACCCGGACCCCGCCGGCGAGGCGTGGCACGCCGATGCCGCCGGTCGCTGGGAGGCCGCCGGTGGCGAGATCGACCGCTATTCGGCGCCCCCGCTGCCCGCGTGGTCCGCGCCCGCGCACGTCCGCCGGGAGTTGTTCGGGCGCTACCTCCTCGACCGTGACACGGGCGTCGTCCATGACGTCGCGCACGCGCTGCCCTCCTGCGGGGTGGACGTGATCCGCAACGGGACGTTCATCCACTTCGCGTCCGAGCTCCCGGCAGCGGTGCCGGGAGCGCGTGATTGCATCTGCATGGGAGGTGCCTCGTGAGTTACCCCGCGCTCCCGGACCGGAGGATCACCTACGACAACGACGGCTCCATCATGGCCTATGGCGTGACGACGACTGCGAGTGCGGCGCAGGCAATCGCGAACGGCCCGTCGACCTACGTCAGCGGCGGGGACATGATCGAGCTCAATGACGGCGACTACACGCAGATCTCGGCGTCGATCAGCATCGTCGAGAGCCAATGGCGATGTGTCTGGATCTTCTTCCCGGAGAGGCGCGAGGTCACGGCTCACTACTACGGCGGATCGAGCCCCACGGCCAACTGGGGCGCGACCACGGGCTTCGTGTCGCTCTACGGCTCACTCGACTCCACGAACGGAGTCGATGGGACCTGGGAGACCGCCAGCCTTCCGGCCGGGTACTCGTCATCGGGGCCGGGGCTCGACAAGTGGCGGGCGAATATCAAGGCCGTGTCCTTCACGGGTGGGAAGACCTCCATCAGGTTCGTGATGGGGGCCGGGGGCGGCTTCGGCGGCAATAGCCACGACATGGTCTGCTTCCACCTGTACGGCGAGAAGGCGGCCGGCCAGACGCCCGACGACCTGATCTTCATTGACCATGACACCACCCCCGGCGTCGAGTTCCAGTCGCCCGAAGACTTCGGCGATCGCCCGCTCGGGACCACGGTCACGCGGCAGTTCCGGGTCAAGAACGCGAGCACCACCAAGACGGCGAACACCATCAACCTCCAGTGCAACGACTCGGACTTCGTCATCTCCACTGACGGCACCACGTGGGTCGTGACGATCAACATCGGGAGCCTCGCGGCGGGGGCCGAGTCCGCCACGATGTACGTGCGCAACACGACCCCGGCGGCGGGCAACCTGTTGGGGCCGCGGTTTGCCAAGATCGTCGCGATCGTCGGATCGTGGGTCTAGACCGATGGGCAGCAAGTCCGACGTGCTGGAACTCGCGCTCCTGGATCGCGTCCTCGGGGCGGCCGCCTACACGCCTCCCGCGACGGTGTACCTCGCGCTCTACTCGGCGGTGCCGTCGGACACGGGCGGCGGCACCGAGCTGACGGCCGGGACCGCGCCCGGCTACGCCCGGATCGCGATTACCAACAACATGACCAACTTCCCGGCGGCGACCACGAACGGGACGACCGGCAAGGGCGAGAAGAAGCTCGGGGTGGCGCAGAGCACCCCCGCGAACAGCAGTGGGTCCAACTGGCCGACCATCGTCGGCTGGGCACTGCTCGATACATCAACCGGCGGGGCGCAACTCATGTGGGGCGAGGTCGCACCGCTGGCCGTGACACCGGCCGCCAACTTCACCGTGCCCGCCAACACCATCATGTGGCGCGAGGACTGACGTGACGGATGCGACGCTGACGGCGGCCGAGGGCGTCGGCGAGGTCCGACTGGAGCAGCGGTCGCTGACCAACATCCCGCGTTCGCTGTACCTCTATGAAAACGTGGGCGTTCAGGCGCTCGCGATCGTGGCGCGGTCGCTCTACCTCTTCGAGAACATCGGCGTCCGCAATCACCTCGACCCGATCGTGGCGCGCAGCCTCTACCTGTATGAGAACCGGGGGATCGAGGCGCTCGCGGTCCTCGCACGCTCGCTGTACGCCTACGAGGCGACGCGTGACGGCGAGGTCTTCCCCTGGCTCATGAAGATCGATCCGACAGAGCAGTACCGTGGCGGCCAGGTTGACCTCTACGGCGACGGCTTCGGCGAGATCCTGGAGGCCGCGGCCGGGGCCACCATCACGACGTCGACCGTGTCGGGCGGCAACATCGGCGGGAACACCGTGGACCGGGCGACGTCGGCGTGGATCAGCACTGACACGACGACCGACGCATGGATCCGGTTCACGTTCGCAGCGCCGAAGGTGATCACCGCGATCGCGCTCGAGGCCCACACCGCCGGGCCCGTCTTCGGGGCGCCCGTGTTCCGCTTCGACGCGGGCGCGGACGTCGTCGGGGCGTCGCTGGGCCTCCTTGACGCCTCGCTGTCCACCGCTGAGTACCCGGTCGGCGGCGGGCGTGCGCTCTACGCGCTCCCGGCCGCGCGGACGACGAGCTGGGTGGAGGTCCGCTCGACCAACAATGGCGCGGGCAACAGCCTGCGGGCCCTGCGCGAGGTGTGGATCCTCGAGGACCTCGACCAGGCGGCCGAGACGAGCACCAGCATCCTCAACCTCGGGCTCGGGTCAGAGACAGGGCTGGGCATCGCCGCCTGGACCAACCGCTCGCCCGGGCTCCACCCGGCGAACGGAGGCCAGCCGATCACCCCGGCCGCGACCGTGACGCTGCCAGCCGACGCGGAGAGCGGACTTGTGGTCGTGCGGGAGACCACCTGATGGTCGCCGTGAGCACATCAGCCTTTCCGCGGCCGGCCTTCGCGCAGCGTCGCGCGCCAGGCGTCGACCACGCGCCAATCCCACACGGGGCCGCCCGCGAGGATGACGACGGGCGCCGGGAAGTCGGAATGTCGGCGACGCCAGCTGTGCACCGTGGCCTCGGCCATCCCAGAGCGCGCGGCGATCTCTGCGGCGCCGACGAGATCGGCGGGGGCTGGCTGCATGGAGAGCCGCTCCACGAGCTTGTCCAATGCCTCGGCCCGGCTGGCGTAGCCCCGTCCGCGCTTGTCGATCGCGTCCCCCTCGGCGTCCGCGAGGTACCAGCGCCCGGCGACGTCATCGCTGGTGTCCCGGTAGCTGCCCTCAATCACTCTGTAGCGCGTCATCCCGATCTCCTGTCCGGCCTCAGTGGCCTAGTAGAGGTAGCACTCGCCAGAGCAGAGCGACCCACACCGGCGGCAGTTGGTCGTCCAGCCCTCGGTCGTGAGCTTCCGGGCCGCGACTGGAGCGACCGGCGAGATCAGCTTGCACTCGGCGTGCACCTGGCTGCCGTTGCGCAGGGCGAGCGTCGTCCCGACCGCGTAGACCGTCCGGCAGGAGCCGCAGAACCCTGCGTTGCGGGCCTGGAAGGTGTCGCTGCTCGTCATCTCGGTGGCTCCTGTCGCGCTGCTCAACTGCATAACCGTATTATGCACTTCCCGCGCCAGTTGTCAAGCCCTTTGTCAAGCCCTGTTGTGCAGTTTGCGAGGGCGATTCCGTGGTGACGCGGACGTCTGGCGGCAAGTTCCTCGAGATCCTCGAGTCCGCGCCCGCGCTCGCGGTGCCCATCGAGGTCGACGTGTTCAGCGGCGCCGACCCGGCCACGATGCTCGCGACGCTGGAGGGGGCCACGGGCAAGCGGTTCACCCGCGAGCTGTCCGAGCTCGGCTCGGGCGGCTTCGTCGTCGCACGGCACGACCCCAAGGCGACCGCGGCCAACCTCGCCGTGGGCAACCTCGTCAAGTTCGGGGTGGGTGGCGTCTACCGCCACGCGGTGTGGATCGAGGAGCCCGCGACCACGCTCGTCTCGACCGGCGAGGAGGGCGGCGAGGCGGTCAAGGTCGATGGGCGAGGCGTCCTCGCGTACATCGAGCGCTCGGCCGTCTACCCGCCCGTCTGGCCGGTCGCGGCTGCGTTGGTCGTCGCGTCCGCGTCGGCCGACAACGGCGCCGGGACCACCTCGCTCGCGGTGCCCAAGCCCGCCGGTACGGCCGCGGGCGACGTCGTGGTGGCGGCCATCCTGTGCGTCGGCGTGACCCCCTCGACCCCCACCGGGTGGACGCGGATCCGCAACACGACCAACGGCACGCTGCGACTCGCGGTGTACCGCAAGCGCATCCTGGCGAGTGAGCCCGCGACGTGGACGTGGACGTGGTCCGCGGCCACGAAGGCGACGGGCGCCGCGACAACCCTGCGCAACGCGAGCGACGACGACACGGCGTGGTCCATCAGCGACACGACAGGCTCGGGCACCGCGGTAGAGGAGCCGTCGGTGTCGGTCGGGCTCGTGGACGGCGTGCTCCTGGGGCTCGCCGCCTCGGCCGCGGCAACAACGTTCACGCCGCCCGCGGGGATGACGGAGGCCGTCGACCGGAGCGCCACCGGGCGCACCCTGGAGGTCGCGACCCTCGTCAACCCGGCGCTCGGCGAGACGGGCGACCTCCCCGCGACCGCTGGGTCCTCGGCGGCATGGATCGGCGTCCAGCTCTGGGTGCCATCGACCGCGAGCGCCGAT
>JBBSAS010000149.1:0-4765 GCA_038252055.1 Candidatus Limnocylindrales bacterium | reverse complement strand
GACCCGGAGCCGCCTGGTCAAGCCGGCGCGTGAGGCGCTCCTGCACGCCCTCGCCTATGCGACCCGCGACCGGAAGATGCGAAAGCGGACGATGCGCGAGCTCTGGATCGTCCGGATCAACGCGGCCGCCCGCCTTCACGGGGTGAAGTACAGCGCCTTCGTGACGGGCATGAAGAAGGCCGACATCGCGCTCGACCGGAAGATCCTCGCCGACATCGCCGTCCGCGACGATGCCACGTTCGGCCGGATCGTCGAGGTCGCCCGCAGCGCCTGACGGCGCGACCCGCCCCCGCGAGGGCCTGTCCTCCGACCGGCGCGGCCGGGGTGCCCGGCCTTTCGGCGATCGGTTGGTCCCCGCCACAGATGGAGATGGCTTCCCACCCGTGGACCTCGCCGGCCTGACCTCCCAGCTGCGCGCGCTGCGCGACGAAGCCCTGCCCCGGATCGCGGCCGCCCCGGACCTGGCGGCGCTCGAGGAGCTCGACGTCGAGTACCTCGGCCGCAAGGGCGGCGCCCTGTCGGGCCTGATGCGCGGGATCGGGGCGCTCCCGGCAGAGGACCGTCCCCGCGTCGGCGTGGTCGTCAACGAGGTCCGGGAAGCCGTCGATGCCGCCCTGGCGTCGGCCCGCGAACGGGTCGGCAGCGCAGCGCTCGCGGCCCGCCTCGCGGCGGAGGCGGTGGACGTGACGGCGCCGGCGCGCCGGATCCCGCGGGGAACGCTCCATCCGATCGTCGAGACGATCGAGCGGATCAGCGAGATCTTCGGCCAGTTCGGGTTCGTGACCTACGAGGGGCCCGAGGTCGAGACCGACGCCACGAACTTCCGGATGCTCAACATCCCGCCCGACCATCCGGCCCGCGATCTCTGGGACACGATGTACGTGGATCTCGAGGGGGCGCTCCTGCGGACCCACACCTCGCCGGGGCAGATCCGCGTCATGCACGCCGAGCGCCCGCCGATTCGCGCCCTCCTGCCGGGCCGCTGCTTCCGTTACGAGGCCGTGGACGCCTCGCACGCGTCGGAGTTCTTCCAGGTGGAGGGCCTGATGGTGGACGAGGGCACGAACCTCGCCGACCTCAAGGGCCAGCTCGTGGAGTTCGCCCACGCGCTCTTCGGTCCCGGGACGGCGACGCGGTTCCGGCCCGGGTACTACCCGTTCACCGAACCGTCGGTCGCCTTCGACATCGGGTGCCTCGTGTGTGGCGGCAGTGGCTGCCCGGCCTGCGGCCGAACCGGCTGGATGACGATCCTCGGCGCCGGAATGGTCCACCCGCTCGTCCTCCAGCACGGGGGAATCGACCCGGAGCGCCACCAGGGCTTCGCCTTCGGGATGGGCGTCGAGCGGATCGCGATGCTGCGCCACGGGATCACCGACATCCGGGCCTTCCTCGACAACGACCTGCGCTTCCTGGGGCAGTTCCGATGAGAGTGCCGCTCTCCTGGCTGCGCGACTACGTGGACGTCCAGCTCACCCCCGAACAGCTTGCCGAGCGCCTGACCCTCCTCGGGATGGAGGTCCAGGGACTCGAGCGCTGGGGCGCCGACTGGAAGGGCGTCGTGACCGGCGAGCTCCTCGAGGTGACCCGGCACCCGCGCGCCGACCGGCTCTCGCTGACCCGGGTGCGGGTGGGCGACGAGGTCCTGGACATCGTCTGCGGCGCGACGAACATCGCGGCCGGCCAGCGGGTCCCGGTCGCGCTTCCCGGCTCGGTCCTGCCGGGCAACCGGGCGATCGAGCGGACCGAGAAGATGGGCGTCGTCAGCAACGGGATGCTCTGCTCGGGCGACGAGCTGCGCCTGACCGGCGACGCGGACGGGATTCTCATCCTGCCGGACGACACACCGCTCGCGGTTCCGCTCGCGGACCTCTACGGCGACGTGGTCCTCGACATCGACGTCAAGCCGAACCGCGGCGACGCGCTCAGCCTCCTCGGCCTGGCACGTGAGGTCGCGGCGATCACCGGAGCCCCGGTCATGATGCCGGACGCGACGCCCGACGAGCGCACGGATGCAGCGGTCGGGGACCGCCTGGCCGTGATCGTGGAGGATCCCGGGCTCTGCCCGCGGTTCGTCGGTCGCTGGCTGACCGGCGTGACGGTGGGCCCCGCACCGGACCGCGTCCAGATGCGCCTGCTCGCGGCGGGGCTGCGCCCGGTGAGCAACGTCGTGGACGCCACGAACTACGTGATGGTCGAGCTGGGAAAGCCGACCCACGCCTTCGACGCCGCTGCCGTCGCGATCGACGACGACGGCCGGGCCGGCCTCGTGATCCGGTCGGCGAGGATCGGCGAGCGACTCGTCACCCTCGACCACGTCGAGCACGACCTCGGGCCCGAGGTGCTTGTCGTCGCCGACCGGCGCGGCCCGCTCGCGATCGCGGGTGTCATGGGCGGGGCAGCATCCGAAGTTTCGGATACCACCACGGACGTCGTCGTCGAGTCCGCCGTCTTCGACCCGGTCAGCGTTCGACGGACCGCCTTTGCCCACGCCTTGCGGTCCGAGGCGAGTCTCCGTTTCGAGAAGGGCCAGGAAACGCGCCTTGCACGGATCGGCGCCGACCGCGTGGCGAGGCTCATCGAAGCCTGGGCCGGCGGCACGGCGCTCCGGGGCCGCGTGGACACGGCACCGGCGGAGCCGGGCCCCGGGCGGGTCGCGTTCCGGCCGGCGCGGGTCAACCGGCTGCTCGGCACCGCGACGACGCCCGCCGAGCAGGCCGCGCTCCTCGAGCGGGTGGGGATCGGCTTCGAGCCGGCTGCGGAGGGGACCCTCGTCCCGGTGTCGGCAGGTGAGCTGCCGCTCGACGTGGCCGCTTCCGGAGGCGAGGCGCTCGTCGCGATCGTGCCGACGTGGCGCCGTGACCTCACCCTCGAGGCGGACATCGCCGAGGAGATCGCCCGGGTCATCGGCTACGACGCGATCCCGACGAAGACGCCCGACACCGCGATGCCGCAGTTCCGGCCGGACCCCCTCGCCGCGCGTGTCGCCCTGCGGCGAGCGCTCGCGGGTGCCGGGCTCACGGAGGTCGTGACGCCGGCCCTCGTCCCGGCCAGCCGCTCAGCCGAGCTCGCCTGGCCGGTCATCGCCGCCGACATCCGAGGCGAGGAGGCCACTCCCGGTTCGGTGATTCGGGTGCGCAACCCGCTCTCGGAGCGCCACGCGGTCCTGCGGGATGGGCTCGTCGGGAGCCTCCTCGACGTGCTGGCCCTCAACGAGCGCCACGGGCGACCCGATGTCGCCGTCTTCGAGGTCGGGAAGGGGTACGCCGCGGACGCGTCCGGCGCCCCCGCCGAGTGGCTGCGGCTCGGTCTTCTCGTCACGGGCGCCGTCAGCGGTCCGTCCTGGAGCCTCCCGGCGCGCCCCTGGGACCTCGAGGATGCGAAGGCGCTCGTGGCTCTCGCCGCGGCGACGCTCGGGCTCCCGGAGCCGTCATTCGCCGCCCACTGCGACGGCGCGCCCCTCCATCCGGGCCGGGCGGCGAAGGTCGTCGATCCCGGCGCCGTGGCGGGCCTCCTCGGGGAGGTGCATCCCGCCACCCTGGCGGCCTGGGGGATCCGGGGCGAGCGCGTCATCGTCGCCGAGCTCGCGGTCGCCGGCCTGACGAGCGGCTCACTGCAACCGGGGCGCGTCGAGCCAGTCGGTCGGCACGCCGGCGCCGAGCGGGACCTCGCCGTGGTCGTCACGGAAGCGACGCCGGCCGGCGCGGTCGCTGCCACCCTCCGGGAGGCCGGGGGGCCGCTCCTGCGGTCGGTGGACCTCTTCGACGTCTACCGCGGCGGCCCGCTCGCCACCGACGAGAAGAGCCTCGCCTGGCGGCTCGCTCTCCGGGCGGACGATCGCGCGCTCGACGAGGGCGAGGTGGACGAGGTGGTCGAGCGCCTCGCGTCGGCGGTCGCGCAGGCACACGGGGGCCACCGGCGCTCCTGACGCCGACCAGCCAGGAGTCGCGCGCGCCGCGCGCGGCGGAATCCGGGTTGCGATGCGGTGGCCGCGGTCGTAGAGTGACGTGCGGCCGCACTTGGTGGCCGCGGAGGAGTGGCGCGGGGGCATGGCGCCGGCATCGGGAGGCTTCGTGGACGTCGTCGAGTACATCCAGGGTCTCAACCTGTTCGATATCCTCGTCGCGTTCTTCGTCGCAGCCTTTTTCGTGGTCGGCTACATCCAGGGAACGCTGCGCCGCGTCGTCGGCTTGGCGATCCTCCTCCTGTCCGTGCTCCTCGCGATGAACCTGCGGATGCCCATCGGCTCGTGGCTCTCCCAGTACTGGGTGCAGTACCCGACCGAGTACGTCTACATGCTCGCGCTCGGCGGCTCGTTCCTCGTCATCTACGTCCTCGGCTCGATCCTCGTCCAGACGTTCTACCGGAAGACGCAGGTCTTCTCGAAGGCCACCGTGGTCGATGAGCTGATCGGCGGCATCCTCGGTGCGCTCCAGGCGATCCTCCTCGTCGGCACCCTGATCGTCGTCCTCGACTCCTTCTTCCTCCAGAAGGGAATCCCCCAGAATCCCAATGAGTTCGGGTTCCTCCGCGACGTCTTCACCTTCTATGACAACTCCCAGATCGCGGATCTCTACCGGGCCTCGCTCATCCCGGCCTTCTTCCTGCTCTTCGGCTGGATCACGCCCACCGCCCTGAGCGACCGATACCGCTGAGCGAGCCGTCCGGTCTTCGCAGCCTGCTCGCCGGATCCGCCGTCGAGGCGGCGCGGGGCCTGCTCGGCGCCCTCCTCGTGCGCGAGGGGCCGGGCGGGCGGCGGGTCGCGTCG
>JBBSAS010000148.1:0-4782 GCA_038252055.1 Candidatus Limnocylindrales bacterium | reverse complement strand
CGGGCCCGTTCCGCGTGCTGGCTCCGCCGCGACGTGTCGTCGTCGCGAAGCGGAAGCATGGCGACCGGACCGACCGCTGGCGCTGGGACGGCGAGCTCGTCGGCACCGCCGGACGGAGCTGGCGGATCGTTCGCCACGTCAAGGGCCGCGACGTGCGCATCCTCAGCGAGGCGGGCGATCCCGAGCCGGAGTCGACGATCACGTTCCGCTGGCTGGGAACGCGATCCCCGGCCACGATCCTCGTCAAGCTCGACGAGACAGGCTCCCTCCTCGAGGTCAAGGTGGACGCCGCCCTGCCGGTCCACCTCCGCGGTACTCGCCTCGTCTTCGTGGACCTCGACGTCGACGTCGTCCGCGACGCGGCGGGGACGGTCGTCGTCCGCGACTGGGACGTCTTCGCCGAGCGGACCGACCTCCTCGGCTACACCGCGGCCTCGCGGCAGGTGGCGGAGGCGGGGGAGGCGTTCGGGCTCCGACTCCTGGCCGCCTGGGAGCCCACGCTGCGGGCCGACATCAACGCGATCGTTGCGCAGACGAAGACCCACATCCCGGCCGCCCGGGGTGGGTGACGCCTCCACGGTCGAACCGCGGGCTGGCGGCTGGCTCCGCCGCGCGGGGCGACTCGACCTCGGGGGAGGGGAGTCCGTCCTGTGGTCGGTCGCCGAGGGCCGCCGCGGGCGCCGCTGGCGCTCGATCCGACGGGACGCGACTGAACGGCTGGTCTCGGATCTCCTCCTCGAGCTCGATCCCACCGGAAGCTGGGCGCGCCTCGAGCTCGCCACCAGCCGCGGCATCCTGACGCTCCACCCGGCGCCCGGTGGGGGAGCGGCCCACGGCAACGTCGTCACCGCGACGGGCGTCGCACCGCTCACGTTCGCCTGGTCGCGGGCGCACCGGCTCGTGATCGTCGGGGAGCCAGTGGCCAATGCGGCGCTCGGCGTCGCCGGCGCCCCCGACACCCCGGTCGGGCCCGGCCTGATCGTCGGCCGCGACCTCTCGATCACGGTCACTGACGAGCTTCAGCTCCCATCTGCGCCCCCGGGCGCGCTCCCCGGACGCTCCTGGCCCCTGGAGGAGGTTGGCGGCGAGCCCCGGCCTTGATTGCTGGTGGTTGCGTGGGTGTTGTAGTATGCTACAATACTTGGCACTCGATGTCTTCGCTCGCCAGGGGAGGACGACATGACGCTCACGGTGCCGGAGGCCGCGCGCCGGACCGGCCGCAACCCCGAGACGATCCGCCGCTGGATCCGCGAAGGGAAGCTGCGCGCGCACAAGGTCGGGACCCAGCACATTATCGAGGAGGCGGATCTGGAGGCCGTCACCGCGCCCGACGACGAACGGATGCCGCTGCCGGAAGCCTGGCGGACGACTTTCTGGGGCGCCCCGATGCCCGACTGGGTCTCCATCCTGCGCGCCCAGCGGGATGAGCATTGAAGCCGACGGACGTCGTCCTCGATGCCAGCGCCGCGCTCCATCTGCTCTCCAAGCGGCGTGGAGGACGCACACCCGGCCAACGCGCCTTCCATGCTCCGCGGCTCATCCGGTCCGAGGTGCTCTCCGCGGTGCATGCCCAGGTGTGGCGCGGGGCCATCCGGCCCGATGACGGGCGCGAGATGTTGGCGACGCTGCCCACCCTGAACATCCAGTTCTACCTGGACGACGCGCGCCTCCACGGCCGGGCCTGGGACATCGCCGAGCGCCTGGGCTGGGCCAAGACCTACGACGCGGAATACGTTGCCCTCGCCGACATTCTGGGGATCCCGTTGTTGACTGCGGACAGCCGCTTGGCCCGGGGGGCAGGGCACCTCATCAGGATCGTGGGCCCAACCGAGCAGGTGGCCGAGTAGGCCGACCGGTCGCACGCCGTCGGCGATCTCATACTACTTCCCACTACTTCCGATAATACTAGTTATGTGTCTCGCAGGAGGTCAGGATCCCTCGCCCGGCGACGTGAGCCGGAAGTACGTGCGGCTGCCGATGTCCCTGCCGTCCTGCTGGTATCGACCTGAGGCCCACCGCTCGGGCCGGTTCATCACCGCGTACCAGACCAGCTGGCCGAAGAACATTGCCGCTCGCGTGAAGTCGCTGCGGACCGCCTGGGTGTAGATCGGCTCGAACGGTGTCCCCGTCCAGTCGCTGCCCGGCAGCCAGCCTGCCGTTTTGATCTCGGCGCCGCTCTCGTCGATCAGCTCGTTGATGCGCGTGACCATGTCGTCGAAGGCAGCGGGCGAGAGGCGGCTGCGGAGCACGTCGAAGTCATGACGGTAGGGGATCCGCTCGATCGTCTTGCCTGTCTCCACGTCGATGAGCACGGCCCCTCCCCTACTCCGTCTCGAAGCCGCTGGAGGCGAACTTCAGGTCGCGGCCGTTGGCTGTGACCACGCGGACGACGTTGTCGGGAGCGCCGTCAGGGATGTCGGCTTCGATCTCTAGGGTCACGGTGACAGACGCCCCCACGATCCCGACCAGGTGCGCGAGCACCTCGTCGGCGATCTTGCCGGCATCGCGGCCGGCGCGGGTTGGGTCGATGTGGACGGTGCCGTGGTATCGAGTCGGGGCCTTCGGCCCAATGGGGGGCTCGGGTGGAACCGGCGGCACCGGAGGATGACCGGTGGGCGGATCGCCGCCAGAGGGCGTCGGTGGCGCAACCGGTGTCTCACGCTCCACCTGGGCCTGCGCCACCTCCGGCCGCACGAGCAGCCCGGAGAGGTCGTTCCCAGACACGTTGACGAGCTGCCCGGTCCGCAGCCCGCGGTATCGACTGGCGCCCTCGTCATAGCTGTCGGCGTAGGCGAAGCCCTCCTGCTGCCAGAGCAGGAGCCCCAGGCCGTCCCGGACCGCCTCTACCAGCACGTCCGGCCCGGCCAGTCGGGGCAGGTAGTGGTAGCGGGCGAAATCATCCACGAGTTGCCGCACGGACACGTGGTCGCCGCGCCACAGCGGGACACGGTCGAGCTCCATTCGCAGCCTCGTGCCCGCGAGCCCGGTGATGAGCAGCTCCTCGCTCTTGAGCTTCTTGCCGGCGCGGACCGCGAGCGCCTCCTGGCCGGTGAGGCGGTATGTCTCGATCCGCATCGGCTCGGTCGGCTTGTCCTGGACCGGGACGAGCAGCCACTGGTAGGCCTCGGGCAGACGCGCCGTGACGGTGGTGTTGGCGGACGCGAGCTGCGTCTCGGCCTGACGCAACTGGTGCGGCGAGAGGTCGAGGGTCTCCTTCTGGCCGATGATCGAGGCCCAGGCGAGGTACTTGCGGACGGCCTCGTCGAGGTCCTGGAGCCGAGTCTGGTCGATGGCGAGGAACGCGAGGGTGTTCTGGAACAGGCGCGGCGCCCCGCCCCGGGTGGCGAGGATGGCCGCCGCTGCCGTCTCGGCCCGACTGCCTGGGTCCTTCGAATACGGGTGGTCGGGCCCGAGCACGACCAGGCGCGCGTCGAGGTCGTCGGCGACCTCCTGGCCCGTTTGAGGAAGCGGATGGACCCGCCGGAACAGCCCGGTCTGGCGGACATCCTCGCGGACCCGCCGGTCGATCTCGGCTGCGACCTTGTCCGGCTCCCGCCGGAGCTGCTCGGCGATGTCGTCGGCGAGCTTGGTGACCGTCGCCTGCGTCGAGTACCAGTAGCGAGGGCCGTCCTGGTAGAGGTACGTCGCGGCAGTCGACAGCCGCCGGAGCGCGTCGCCGAAGATCGCCGGGCTCTCGTCGGGCATCACGCAGCCGAGCTTGATCTGGCGATCCTCGATCCCGCGGTTCGCGGCGGTCGCCGTGGGCGCGGAGCCCAGGTAGATCGTCCGGGCGACGCGCCGAGTGGCAGCGTACCGGCCCAGGTTCGGCACCTCGCCGTCGATCCGCAGCGGCAGGGCGGAAGGCCCGTCCACGTCCTTCTCGATCACCGGCGCCCAGTTGTCCGACAGGTAGCGCGTCAGCTCGAACTGCACCCGCGGGTCGTCGATCGGGATGTTCGCCGGCATGATCAGCGGGTTCCGGTCCCCCTTCTCCCACAGTGAGTGGATGACGGTGGCCATGAGGCGCAACACGCCGCGCGTTCGCTGGAACTTCACCAGCGTCGAGCAGTCCTCGTAGAGGCGGTCGAAGACCTCGGGATGGATCGGGTAGGCGTCCCGCAGGCGCTTCTCGTACTCGGCCGCGTGCGCCTCGGGCGGGAACTCCTGCCCCTGGGTCCGGTACAGGTCGAAGAAGGCGCGCGCGACGCCATCGCGGGCGACGAACTGCTCGCGCGACACGACCGGCTCGAACAGCCGGCGCCGGACGATCTCGAAGCCCTCCTCGGCGCTCGCGGGCCGCCACGACGCCTCGACGCGGCCGACCGCGTTGCGCAGCCGGTCCAGCGCGGCACGACCCCGCTCCCCGCCGACCTCGACATCGTCGGCGACGGCATGCGGTGAACCGCTCGTGTCCGAGGCGGGGAGGCTGATGACGAGCAGGCACTTCTTCGCGAGCTTGGCCGACTCGGTGAGGGCCTGGGCGAACGTGAAGTGCGTCTCGAACGAACCGCCCGGGAGGTCGCCCTGGTCGTGGAGCTGGCGCGCGTAGGCGACCCACTCGTCGATCAGGATCAGGCACGGCCCGTAGTCGTTCATGAGCTCCCGGAGCACGTCGCCCGGGCTCGTCGCCTTCTCGTCGTCCGCGCGGACGCGCTCGAACGCCTTTCGCGCCTCGGTGGGCCCGCCCTTCGCGAGCCCAAGCTGCCAGGCGAGCTCGCCCCACAGCGTGCGCACGACCGTGCCGTCGGGCTTGGTGACCGGGTTCCCTGGCGAGATCCGGTT
>JBBSAS010000147.1:0-4800 GCA_038252055.1 Candidatus Limnocylindrales bacterium | reverse complement strand
GGAACGGGAGATCGGCCACGGACCCGAGGATACGCGGCCGACCGACAGAGCGTCGCCACGACCGTGGGGCCGCGCGAGGCCCGCGGGCCGGGACCCGGGCCGGCTTCCGGGCCGGCTTCCGGGCGGCCCTTCAGGCCGTCGGCGGGATCACCCGGAAGAGGCGCCCGCCGCGGGCGGGGATCGCGATCGCAGCGCGCCCGGACGAATCCACGACGGGTCCGAGCACCTTGTCGACCACGGGGTCACTGAAGGTCGCCGACGGGCGATCGCCCGGCAGCACCACGACCTGGAGCGCGCGACCCGCGAGCGTGGGCGCCTCGATCGCCAGCGAGCCAGGCTCCTCTCCGGCATTGAGCGCGACGACGAAGGAGCCGTCGGCGTCGGCGCCACCGCGGAGGTAGGCAGCCAGCGGGCCACTCGCCCCGAGGACCCGGAGCTGGTCGCTGCGAAGCGCCGGGTGCGCATCACGTAGCGCCGTGGTCGCCGAGACGAAGGCGAGGAGGTCGCGGTCCCACGCATCCTGGGAATCCCACGGGAACGCCCGACGGGAATCCGGGTCCGCGCCCCCGGGGAGGCCGACCTCATCGCCGTAGTAGATGCACGGCGCGCCCGGCATGGTCATCTGGACGAGCGTGGCCATTCGGAACGATGCCGCATCGCCTCCGGCCATCGAAAGGAACCGCGGCGTGTCGTGGCTGTCGAGGAGGTTGAGCTGCGCGGCGACGAACGGCGGGTCGTACACGGAGAGCAGGTGCTCGAGACGGCGGGCGAAGGCTGGACCGTCATCGCGGGTCACCGCCGCGCGGATCGTGTGGTTCGTGCCGATCAGGCCGTCGTCGCGATGATCGCCCGCCACGAAGGAGAGGATCGCGGCGAGGAGCGGGTAGTTCATGAGCGCGTCGTATCGGTCGCCCTGGAGGACCTCCGGTCGCTCTTCCCAGATCTCGGCGACGATGTACGCGTCGGGGTTGATCGCCTTCACGCGGCGCCGGAACTCGCGCCAGAACTCCGCGTCCCGGATCTCCTCGGGGACGTCGAGCCGCCAGCCGTCGATGCCGAACCGGGTCCAGTGCTCGGCCACGCCGAACAGGTACTCGCGGACAGCGGGGTGGTCCGTGTTGAGCTTCGGCAGGGCGGGCAGGTTCCACCAGGCCGCGTAGCCGAGGGCCCGCGTCCCCGACGCGTCGTCATGAACCTCCCGCCCCGCGTCCCGGAGCTCGAGCGAGCCGTCTGCGCTCGACGGGTAGGCGCGGATCGCGCGGCCGTCGCGGAGCGCCTCCTCGTCGAAGTGGAACCAGTCGCGGTACGGGGAGGCCCAGCCTGCCTCCAGGACGTGGTGGAACGGCCAGAAGCCCCGCCCGGTGTGGTTGAAGACCCCGTCGAGGATGACCCGCATGCTCCGCCCGTGGCACGCGTCGATGAGCTCGCGGAGGGCGGCATCGCCGCCGAGCAGGGGGTCCACCGCGAGGTAGTCGTACGTGTGGTACCGGTGGTTCGACGCCGACGCGAAGACGGGGTTGAGGTAGATCGCGGTGACCCCGAGGCGCTCGAGGTGGTCGAGATGCTCCACCACGCCGAGGAGGTCCCCGCCCTTGAACCCGCGCGTTGTCGGGGGCGCATCCCACGGCTCGAGCGGCCCGGGCTTCGGCACGCGGCCGCTCGACGCGAAACGGTCGGGAAAGACCTGGTAGAAGACGGCGTCGCGCACCCATGGCGGCGGCTGGTCGATCACGGGACGAACCTCTGAACGATGCGTGGCCGGGCGCCGCACCGGCTGCAAGCGTACGCGCGACGGGCGTGCGCGTGCCCCGCCCGCGTCCCCGGTCCCATGCGGTGCGAGAATGGAGAGCGACACGAGCGCGCCGGCACCCTCCCCCACGCTGCCGCCCGCCCCGTCCGAGACGAAGGAGTCCGCGTGCGCCTCATCGCCCACCTCGACGACCTCGACCTGCCGGTGGCAGGCGTCCTCCTCGACGAGCGTGTCATCACCCTCGATGCGCTCGTCGAGCAGGGCGGGCTGCGCGAGGAGCTCGCCTACCTCGACCCGCGGGGGCTCCTCGCCGAGGACGAGGACCTCGCGGAAACGCGGGCGGCGCTCGACCGGGTGCTGGCCCTCGGCGTCAACGGCGTTCCCGTGGCGCCGCTCCGGCTGGTCGCCCCCCTCGAGCCGGGCAAGATCATCTGCGTCGGCCACAACTACGCGAGCCACGTCCGCGAGCAGGGCCTCCCGATCCCGACGCGGCCCGCCCTCTTCGCGAAGTTCGCGAACGCCGTGGTCGGCGACGGCGAGCCGGTCATCCTGCCGGCCACGACGCACGCCCTCGACCTGGAGGCCGAGCTGGCGGTGGTGATCGGCCGCCGGGCGCGGCGCGTGCAGGTCGAGGACGCCCTCTCCCACGTCGCCGCCTACACGACCGCGAACGACATCTCCGCCCGCGACCTCCAGGGCGCGAAGCCGGCGCTGCGCGAGGGCGAGCACGGCGACGGGCAGTGGCTCCGGGCGAAGGGCTCCGACACCTTCCTGCCGCTTGGCCCCTGCCTGGTCACGGCCGACGAGCTCGGCGACCCGGGAGCCCTCGCGGTCCGCGGCTTCCACACCCCGGCGTCGGGAGCCGGGGCCGGGCGCGAGGCGCAGGTGCAGGACGGCCATACCTCCGACATGGTCTTCGGCGTGGCCGAGCTGATCGCCTTCGTCTCGGCCAGCATCACCCTGGAGCCGGGCGACCTCCTCGTTACCGGGACGCCCTCCGGCGTCGGGGTCTTCCGCGACCCGCCTGTCTTCCTCCAGCCCGGCGACATCGTCCGGGTCGAGGTCGAGGGGATCGGATCGGTGACGAACCCGATCGTGGACGCCGACGGCGGGATGCCCGCCGGCTCGCCGGCCGAACGGCTGCTCGCCGCCGGATAGGAGGCGGTCGTGCTCGCCCTCGTCAAGGTCGCCCCGGGGCCCGGCCTCGAGCTGCGCGACGTTCCCGACCCGGCGGTCGGAATCAACGATGTCCTCGTCCGGGTCCACCGGACCGGGATCTGCGGCACCGACCTCCACATCGAGGGCTGGGACGCCTGGGCGGCCAGGACGATCAGGCCGCCCCTCGTCGTCGGCCACGAGTTCGTCGGCGAGATCGTCGCCGTGGGCGACAACGTGGCCGACTTCCGGCCGGGCGACCTCGTCAGCGGGGAGGGCCATGTCGTCTGCGGCCGCTGCCGCCACTGCCTGGCCGGCCGCCGCCACCTCTGTGCCAACACGATCGGACTCGGGGTCGGACGCGACGGCTGCTTCGCCGAGCTCGTGGTCCTCCCGATGACGAACATCTGGCACCACGCCGCGGGCATCGACGAGGAGGTCGCCGCGATCTTCGACCCCTTCGGGAACGCGGTCCACACGGCGCTCGCCTTCCCCGTCCTCGGCGAGGACGTCCTCGTCTCCGGGGCCGGCCCGATCGGCCTGATGGCGACCGCCGTGGTCCGCCACGCCGGCGCCCGCTTCGTCGTCGTCGCCGAGCCCAACGCCGCCCGGCGGGCCATCGCGGAACGGATGGGCGCGACCGTGGCGGTGGACCCCCGCGAGCGCGACGTCCGCGACGTCGGTCGGGAGCTCGGCATGGTGGAGGGCTTCGACGTGGCTCTCGAGATGTCGGGCAACGCGACGGCGCTGCGGACCGCCATCAGCAGCATGGCCCACGGCGGCGGGGTGGCGATCCTCGGCATCCCCACGGAGGAGATCTCCCTCGACGTGAACGAGATCGTCTTCAAGATGCTGACCCTGCGGGGCATCTACGGCCGGGAGATGTACGAGACCTGGTACAAGATGACGGTCATGCTCCAGTCGGGGCTCGACATCGCCCCGGCGATCACCCACCGCTTCCCGTTCCGCGAGCACGAGGCCGCCTTCGCGGCAGCGCGGGCGGGCGACGCGGGCAAGGTCATCCTGGACTGGACGGCATGACCGGCCCGAACGCGCTCCCCCATCTCGCGGCGGAGCTCGACGACCTCCGCGCCGCCGGGCTCTACCGGCCGCTCCGGGTCATGAGCTCGGCGAACGCCGCTCGGGTGACGGTGGACGGTCGCGCGGTCATCAGCCTCGCCTCGAACAACTACCTCGGCCTCAACACCCACCCCCGCCTCGTCGAGGCGGCGGCCGACGCGGCCCGCCGTTTCGGGGCCGGGTCGGGGGCGGTCCGGACGATCTCCGGCACGATGACGCTCCACGAGGAGCTCGAGGCGGCGCTGGCGGACTTCAAGCAGGTCGAGGCGGTCCTCACCTTCCAGTCGGGCTACACCGCCAACACCGGGGTCATCCCGGTCGTCGCCGGCGAGGCCGACCTGATCGTCTCGGACGCCCTGAACCACGCTTCGATCATCGACGGGATGCGCCTCGCGAAGGCCCCCCGGGTGATCTACCGCCACAAGGACGTGGCTCATCTCCGCGAGCTCCTGGCCACGGCCCGCCGGAACGGCCGGGCGGGCGCCGAGCCGTTCCGTTCGATCCTCGTCGTGACCGACGGCGTCTTCAGCATGGACGGCGACATCGCCCCGCTCCTCGCGATCGTCGAGGCGGCCGAGGAGCACGGCGCCGCAGTCCTCGTGGACGACGCCCACGCGTCCGGCGTGCTGGGCCGCAACGGTCGGGGCACGGTGGACCATTTCGACCTCCACGGTCGGGTCGCCATCCAGGTCGGCACGCTCTCGAAGGCGATCGGGGTGCTCGGCGGCTACGTCGCCGGCCCGCAGGTGCTCCGCGAGCTGCTCACCCAGCGCGGACGCCCGTTCCTCTTCTCGACCTCCCACCCGCCGGCGGTC